>JACCSD010000231.1 GCA_013813185.1 Burkholderiaceae bacterium | reverse complement strand
CCGCGTCCGGCGACCATCCAGTTGACTTCGCCGGGCCGGATCGCCTGCTCGGAGCCAACGCTGTCGCGATGCATGATCTCGCCTTCGAACAAGTACGTGACGGTCGACAGCCCGATATGCGGATGCGGCCGCACATCGACCGTGCGCGGAATGCCGCGCGCAAAATCCGCGGGCCCGAAGTGATCGAAAAAAACAAACGGGCCGACCATGCGATGCTTCGCGAAAGGCAGCACACGTCCCACTTCGAATCCGCCGAGATCGCGGCGGCGTTGCTCGATCACCGACTGCAGCGTCATAGCCAACCTGTTCGTTTACCCTCTTGCATCTGCTTCAGCCGCACCTGCTGCCTGCGCCCACTATGCCTGATGCGCCGTTGTACATCGTGCTCAATGCCGGCTCCGGCCGTAGCGACTCCCGCACCGCATCCGATGCAATCGAAAGCGTGCTGAGCGCAGCCGGCCGGGCGCACGAGATTTTGCGCGTCGACGACGCCGCGCGGCTGCGCGAGATTGCAACCGAGGCCGTGGCAAAGGCGCAGCGCAACGATGGCGTCGCCGTCGCGGCTGGCGGCGACGGCACGCTGAACGCCGTGGCGCAAGTGGCGCTGAGCAGTCGCTGCCGGTTCGGCGTGATTCCGCAGGGCACCTTCAACTACTTTGGGCGGACGCACGGCATCTCGTCCGATGCGGCTGAAGCTACGCGCGGTTTGTTAACCGCGCGCGTGCTGCCGGTGCAGGTCGGCATGGTCAACGGCAACGTGTTTCTGGTCAACGCCAGCCTCGGCTTGTATCCGCAATTGCTGGAGGACCGCGAGCACCAAAAGGTGCGCCACGGGCGCAGCCGATGGGTCGCGGCGTGGGCCGGACTGGCGACGGTTTTTCGCGACTATCAACCGATGTTGATCAAGCTTGACCATGAGGGGCGCAAGCACGAGCTGCGCACGCTGACCTTGTTTGTCGGCAACAATCGCTTGCAGCTCGAGCAGATCGGGCTCGATGAATCGGTGGTCGTTGAAGACGGCAAGCTGGCCGCGATTGTGCTGCCACCGGTTTCGACGGCGACGCTATTGGGACTGGCGGCACGCGGGGCCATGGGCAAGCTCGGACAAGCGCGCGGCGTTCGCCACTTTGCGTTTTCGAGCATCACCGTTACCCCGTCGAGCCGCGCGGTGAACCGGGTGAAGATAGCGACCGACGGCGAGATCAGATGGATGCGCACGCCGATCGAGTTCAGCGTCGCACCCGAGCCATTGCTTCTGCTGAAACCCATCGACGCAGTTCCTGAAGAGGCGTAATGACGATACTGCTGCAGATTTCAGATGCGCACTTCGGTACCGAGCAGCCGCCGGTGGTGGAAGCGCTGCTGCAGCTGGCGCGCGCAGAGGTTCCGGACCTGGTGGTGATGTCGGGCGACATCACGCAGCGTGCGCGCCGCCACCAGTTCAGCGCCGCGCGTGCGTTCATCGATCGGTTGAAGCCGGCTGCCTTGCTGACGATTCCGGGCAATCACGACATTCCCCTGTTCAATCTTGCGTTACGCGCACTCGCTCCCTACGCCAACTACTCGCGCTGCTTCGGCGAAAACCTCGAGCCGGTCTTCGAATCCGCGCACCTGCTGGTAATCGGCGTCAACACGACGCGGCCGCACAGACACAAGGACGGCGAGCTGTCCACGCAACAGATCGAGCGCGTGACAAACCAGTTGCAGCGCGCAGCCGCGTCGCAGCTTCGCATCGTCGTTGTGCATCAACCGGTGCTCGCTGTACGCGAGAGCGACGAAGACAACCTTCTCGACGGCCATCGGCAGGCCGTCCCGGCGTGGGCCGCCGCCGGCGGTGACATCATCATGGGCGGGCACATTCATTTGCCCTACGTGCGCTCACTGCGAACGACCTTCGGCGACTTAGCGCGCGATATCTGGACCGTGCAGGCCGGCACCGCGGTTTCTTCGCGCACCCGCGAAGGCATTACGAATTCGGTAAACCTGATCCGATGCGATGGAGCGCAGTCCCCGCGCCGATGCACGGTCGAGCGCTGGGATTACGTCCCGACCCTGAACCTCTTCGAGCGGCATACGAGCCAGGATCTGACGTTTGAGGCGGCATGATCGATCTGCGCACGCGACCCATATCGCTCTCCTCACGGCCGGCGCCACACACTGGCCAACCACGGCTGCTGCTCACGCGGCAATCCTGCGGGCCGAAAATAATGTTCCAGTTCGAAGAAGCCGGCGTCCGTCATCCAGCGCCGCCATGCTGCGAGGTCGTGATAGGCACCGTAGCGGCCGCGATTCCATCCTTCCTCGTTCTTGCCGCGCGGATTTGAACTGAACAGCACGCCGCCCGGCTTCAACGTCGCCCGCAGCTGGCTCAGTACACGCGCGATATGCTCAGATGGCACATGGAACAGAGACGCATTCGCGAACACGCCATCGAACCGGTTTGCCGGTAAATCGAGTGCGAGAAAATCCTGTTGCCACACCTCGCACCCGGTATCAGCGCGCGCCATCTCGACGAAGCGCGCCGCGCCGTCGAGTCCGATCGG
>JACCSD010000224.1 GCA_013813185.1 Burkholderiaceae bacterium | reverse complement strand
GCCAATCCGATGCCGCGCGACCCACCGGAAACAAACACCGTCTTCCCCGCAAGGTTCATTTCTTTGGCCATAAGATCATCTGCGTGCAGCGAAACAACGCGATCGTCTTGCCGCTGTCGACGTGCGTGACGGTCGCATCCCACACCTGCGTCGTGCGGCCCTGGTGTGCAGCGCTGGCGTCAGCGCGTAACGTGCCGTCAGTAGCAGTTCCAAGAAAATTTGCTTTCAGTTCGATCGTTGTGAAGTTCGACGCGCCGTCGGGCAGATGCGCGATCGTTGCATAGCCGGACGCGGTATCGGCGAGTGCGATCACCGTTGCCGCATGCAGAAACCCGTTAGGCGCCAAAAACACCGGCTTGACGACGACCTCCATCGCCAGCCGCCCTTCGCTGACGCCGACGACCTCGAAGCCGAACCAGCCCGGTAAGTTATCGCCGGTGCGTCGATTCAGATTTACAACGGTGGCATCGGGGCGTAGCGGCATCGTGGTTGTTCCCGATTTGATCAAGCGAACTTCGAAAAGTCCGGCTTCCTGCGTTCGAAAAACGCGGTGAACGCTTCCTTCGCTTCTGCGCTGCGCAGCATCTGCCCGAACGAATTGGCCTCGTCGGCAATCACTTTTTCGGTGGCGGTTTTCCACCCCGAGCGCAACAGCCGCTTGGTCGCGCGCACCGAAGCGGGCGGCAGCAGATTGAAACGTTCGGCCTGCTTGATCGCAAAATCAACCACATCGTCGGGCGGCAACACCCGGTTGACGATCTTCATTTCGACCGCTTCGTCGGCGCTGATTGGATCGCCCAGCAGCAGCTTCTCCACCGCCTTGTGGTAGCCGGCATTGAGCGGCATCAAAAAACTCGACGCGAATTCGGGGCACAGCCCGAGCGACACAAAGGGCATCGAAAAAATGGAATTGTCCGCGCAATACACAAGGTCACAGTGCATCAACATCGTCGTGCCGATGCCGACCGCGGCGCCATTGACCGCAGCGATCACTGGCTTTTCGGCGTAGCCAAGGGCCTGCATGAACTGAAACACCGGCGCGTTCATGTCCGCCGGTGGATTCTTCAGGAAGTCTTCAAGGTCGTTGCCTGCGGTGAATATGTCGTTTTGGCCGTAGATCAAAATCGCACGGGCGGCGGGATCATCGTGCGCCGCTGCAAATGCATCGGCCATCAACTGGTACATCGCAGCGGTAATCGCGTTCTTCTTTTCCGGGCGCGCAATCTCGATGCGGGCGACGCCGTTGACGGTGGTGGCCAATACGCTCACTGCGGCTCAGCCTGCTACCTGTGATCCGGCACTTTGCGTGCGTATTCGCGCAACGCGGCCGCGGCCTGCGCGCGGATTTTGTTGCGAACGAAAGGCGTCCAACCGAGCAGCGAGCCTTTCGCTCCCAGCGCCTGCGACGACCAGCGCCACAAACTGAAGGTGTCTTCCTGCCGCACAATTTTGCCGGCAACGAGCTGCATTTGGGTGCTCACATGATTCTTAACCGGCCGCCCGGTGGCGGAGAACGTGTACTGCGCCACCCAATTCACGCGCACACGCGACGGGCCGTCTTCGAGAATGTCTGCCTCAATGCCGAAATCATCTTCGGCACGCGACAGCAGCATCTGCCACATCAGCCGCGTTCCTTTTGCATTCAACAGCTGAAAAACCGGATCGCTGAACGTTGCGTGCTCGGCGTACAGCAAGCCCATCGTGTAATGGTCGCGCACGGTGAAAGCTTCGTAGAAGCGCGCTGCGACACCCATCACGCAGCCCTACACACGTTCGAATATTCCCGCGGCGCCCATGCCGGTGCCCACGCACATGGACACCATGCCGTACTTGAGGTTGTTTCGTCGCATCGCATGCACGACGGTAGCAGAGCGGATCGCCCCGGTGGCACCGAGCGGATGACCAAGCGCAATCGCCCCGCCCATCGGATTGACTTTGCTCGTGTCGAGACTGAGATCGTTGATGACGGCGACCGCCTGCGCGGCGAATGCTTCGTTCAATTCGATCCAGCCGATGTCTTCTTTCTTGATACCGGCCAGCTTCAGCGCCACCGGTATCGCTTCCTTCGGACCGATGCCCATGATCTCGGGCGGCACGCCGCGAATGGCGAAGCTGACGAAGCGCACCAGCGGTGTCAGGTTGAACTGCTTGACCGCGCGCTCCGAAGCGAGGATCAGCGCGCCGGCGCCATCGGACGTTTGCGAGCTGTTGCCCGCAGTGACGCTACCCTTGGTGGCGAACACCGGCCGCAGCTTCGCGAGCGCCTCAAGACTCGAGTCCGCGCGGGGCCCCTCATCAAGGCTGACCGAGCGGGTGCGTACGTCGAGCTCTTGAGTGCCCAGGCGCGGAAATTTTTCCAGGATGTCGATCGTCGTCATCTCGTCGGCAAACAAGCCGGCCTTCTGCGCCGCGATCGCCTTTTGATGCGACTCGTACGCAAACTGATCCTGCATCGCGCGCGTCACCTTCCACTGCGTAGCGACTTTCTCGGCGGTGAGCCCCATGCCGTAGGCGATGCCGATGTTCTCATCAGTCTCGAAAATGCGCGCATTGAACGACGGCTTGTTGCCCGTCATCGGCACCATGCTCAACGACTCGGTGCCGCCGGCGATCATGACGTCGGCCTCGCCGACTCGGATGCGATCGGCCGCCATCGCCACCGCGTTCAGCCCGGAAGAGCAGAAGCGATTGATAGTCACACCCCCGGTCGAATTCGGCAATCCGGCCAGCAACACAGCAATGCGCGCGACGTTCAATCCCTGCTCGGCCTCCGGCAGCGCGCAGCCGATGATCGCGTCTTCGATCGCCTTCGGATCGAGATTCGGCACTTGCAACATCGCCGAACGAATCGCCGCCACCAGCAGATCGTCGGGCCGCGTGTTGCGGAACATGCCTTTCGGCGCCTTGCCGATCGGCGTGCGCGTCGCGGCGACGATGTAGGCGTCTTGAATTTGTTTCATTGACATTTCTCCACGAAGACCCCTCGGCTTGGCTGGGGGCGCACGACGGGGCCAGCCCAGCCCCCTCGTTCTTGTTGATGCCGGATGTCCGGCAAGCCTGTCCGAAACATCAGTTTCGGACAGGCTTGCCTGTTTGCATCATGCCCATCATTCGTTCCTGCGACTTCGGATGATTGACAAGCTCTGTGAAAAACTTGCGCTCGAGATCGAGCAGCCACTGTTCGTCGGCCTGCGCCGTCGCTTCGACGTCGCCGCCGCACATCACGTTGGCAATGCCGGACGCAAGGTAGAAGTCGTGCTGGCTGATGAAGCCGCCATCGCGCATGTTCACCAGCTGCGCTTTGATGGTCGCAACGCCGGTGCGGCCAGCGACCGGAAACGCCGTCGGCCGGAGCGGCGGCCGATAGCCGCCCGCGTGCATGCTCGATGCGGCATTGATCGCCGTCCACAACAATTCGTGATTGTTGAACACGATCGTGTCGGTCGCACGCAGGTAGCCCATCTGCTGAGCTTCGAGCGCCGACTTCGAAACATTAGCCATCGCCGCGTTCAAGAACCAGTTTTTGATGAACGGAAACACGTCGGTCATGCCGGCTGCTTGGGCCGCCTGCGCGCCGCGTAGTGCGCCTTCCTTCAATCCGCCTGCGCCAGGAATTAACCCCACGCCGACTTCGACCAGGCCGATGTAGCTTTCGAGCGATGCGACCGTTTTCGAGCTGTGCACGATCAACTCGCAGGCGCCGCCGAGCGCCATGCCACTGACGGCCGTGACAACAGGAACCTGCGCGTACTTGATGCGCATCCACGCGTCCTGCATCTTTTTCTCTTCGACGTCGATCGCCGCAGCACCGCCGGACATGAACACCGGCATCATCGCCTGCAAGTCGGCACCGACTGAAAACGGATCGTCGGGTGACCAGATCACGAGCCCGCGATACTGCGACTCCGCGAGATCGACCGCTCTTAGTAGGCCCGCGATCACACCCGGCCCAATCGCGTGCACTTTGGTCTTGATCGACAGGATCAACACGTCCGACCCGTCGCTGGCGCCTTTACTGGACTCAAGTGTCCACACGCGCACCGAATCGTCTTCAAATGCAGGCGTGCCACCAGTCGCGCCGGTCGCCGCGCCTTCGCCCAGCAGCGGCGCACGAAAAATCTGTCTGGCATAAACGGGCAGCGTCGAGCGTGCGACGAACTGCTTTCTCGACGGCGACCACGAGCCTTCCTTCGTGTGCACGCCATTGGCTTTAGCCACCGGCCCGTCGAACACCCACTTCGGCAATGGCGCTTCCGACAACGCTTCACCCGCGTCGATATCGGCCTTCACCCATTCGGTAACCTGTTTCCATCCTGCGGCTTGCCACGTTTCAAACGGCCCTGTCGACCATCCGAACCCCCACCGCAGCGCAAAGTCAACGTCGCGTGCGGTGTCGGCGATCGACTCCAGATGCACAGCGATGTAGTGAAAGGCATCGCGGAAGATTGCCCACAGGAATTTCGCCTGCGGATGATCCGATTCGCGCAGCAGCTTCAGGCGCTCGGCTGGATCTTTTTTCTTCATGATGCGAGCGACCAGATCGTCGGCTTTGCCGCTGCTTTCGACGTACCCGCCTTTGGCAGCGTCGAGCACCTTGATCGCCTTGCCGTCCTTGCGATAAAAACCCGCGCCGGACTTCTGTCCCAGCGCGCCCTTGTCGACCAACGCTTTCAGCACCGGTGGTGTGGCGAAGTGTTGGGCAAACGGATCGATCGACGCCGGCAGCGTGTCCTGCATCGTCTTGATCACATGCGCCATCGTGTCGAGGCCAACCACGTCCGCGGTGCGGAACGTTGCACTTTTCGCGCGCCCGAGCCGTACGCCGGTCAGATCGTCGACTACTTCAAAAGACAGTCCGTACTTTTCGGCCTCCTTGATCGTTGCCAGCATGCCGAAGATGCCGACGCGGTTGGCGATGAAGTTCGGCGTGTCTTTCGCGCGCACCACGCCCTTGCCGAGCGTCGACGTGAGAAACGTTTCGAGGTCATCGAGGATTTCCGGCCGCGTAGCGGGCGTTGGAATCAATTCGACCAGGTGCATGTAACGCGGCGGATTAAAAAAATGCACGCCGCAGAAGCGTGACTTCAGAGCATCGTCCATCGCTTCAGCGAGCCTTGCGATCGGCAGGCCCGACGTGTTGGAAGCAAAGATCGCATTGTCGGAAACGAAAGGCGCGACCTTGCGATACAGGTCGTGCTTCCAGTCCATCCGCTCGGCGATCGCTTCGATGATGACGTCGCAGCCGCGCAGCAGCTCCAGGTTTTCTTCGTAGTTGGCCGGCTGGATGTGGATCGCGTCGTCCTTGTTGCCCAGTGGCGCGGGATTCAGCTTTTTGAGATTCTCGATCGCGCGCAGCACGATGCCGTTTTTGACAGGACCCGTCGTGTCGGGCAAGTCGAACAGCACGACCGGCACTTTCGCGTTCACGCAATGCGCCGCGATCTGCGCGCCCATCACGCCGGCGCCGAGCACCGCGACCTTTCTCACCACGAAGTTCTTCATCAAAAACTCTCCGCCGGCAGTTCCATCAAATTCTTCACACCCGAGCGCGCCGATCGAATGCGAGACGCGGTTTCCGGCAGCAGGCGCTCGAAGTAAAAGCGCGCGACTGTCACTTTGTCGCGATAGAACGGATCGACGCGGTCGCCGTCAGCCTTGATACGCGTCAGCGCGACCTTCGCCATGCGCGCCCAGAAATACGCGTACACCAGGTGACCAACAATACGCAGATAGTCGACCGCTGCGCCGCCGGCTTCGTCCGGGTTGGCAAATGCCTTCATGCCGATTTCGGTCGTCAGCTTCGTGACCTTGTCACCCAGATCCGCCAGCGGCGTGACGAACTCGCTCATCTCGCTGGCCGTGCCATTTTCCTCGATGAAATCGGTGATCAACTTGCCGAATGCCTTCAGCCGCGCGCCGTTATCCATCAGCACCTTGCGCCCGAGCAGGTCGAGCGACTGGATCGTGTTGGTGCCTTCGTAAATCATGTTGATGCGCGCATCGCGCACAAATTGCTCCATGCCCCACTCGCGGATATAGCCGTGGCCGCCCAGCACGCCGAGGCATTCGGACGCGCAATTGAATCCGTTGTCGGTCATGAAGGCTTTCACGATCGGCGTCATCAGCGCCATCATGTCGGCGGCGAACTTCTTCTGCAGCTCATCGGGATGATGAAACTGCAAGTCCGCCATCAGCGCGACCCAGTACGCGAACGCGCGGCCGCCCTCGGCGTACGCGCGCGCAGTAAGCAGCATGCGGCGCACGTCGGCGTGCACGATAATCGGATCGGCCGGCTTGTCGGGCGCTTTGACGCCGGACAGTGAGCGGCCCTGAATGCGATCCCTCGCGTACGCTGCCGCATTCTGATAGGCGACTTCGTTCAAACCCAGGCCCTGCACGCCGACGCCGAGCCGCGCGCCATTCATCATCGTGAACATCGCGTTCAAACCCTTGTTCGGCTGCCCGATCAACCAGCCGGTGGCGCCGTCAAGATTCATCTGGCAGGTGGCATTGCCGTGAATTCCCATCTTGTGTTCGATGCCGCCACAGTAGAGACCATTGCGCGCACCGACCTTCGCGTCCACACCCGAGCCTTCGGCTAAAAACTTCGGCACGATGAACAACGAAATGCCCTTCGTTCCCTGCGGTGCGTCGGGCAATCGCGCGAGCACCAGGTGAACAATGTTCTCGGCCAGGTCGTGCTCGCCCGAGGAGATGAAAATCTTTGCACCGGTCAGGCGATAACTGCCGTCTGCCTGCGGCTCGGCGCGAGTACGCAGCATGCCCAGGTCAGTACCGCAATGCGGCTCGGTCAGGCACATCGTGCCGGTCCATTGGCCCGACGTGAGCTTCGGAAGGTAAATATTTTTTTGCTCTTCGGATCCGTGCAGCAGAAAACACTCGGCGGCGCCGATCGTCAGGCCCGGATACATCGCCCACGCCTGATTGGTCGAATACTGCATTTCATAAAACGCAATCTGCAGCACGTGCGGTAGACCCTGGCCACCGTACTCGGTTTCACCTGCCAGCCCCGGCCACCCCGCCGCGCAGAACGCCGCGTACGCGTCCTTGAAGCCGCGCGGCGTTTTCACCGATCGCGACGCGACGTCGTACGTGCAGCCTTCGGCATCGCCCGACTGATTGACCGGCAGCAACAGCTCTTCGCAAAACTTGCCGGCTTCTTCGACCACCTGATTGAGCGTGTCGGCATCGAGGTCTGCGTAGCGCGGCAGCGGCTTCAACATCTCAACAGCGCCGAGCACTTCATGCATCACAAATTGCTGGTCGCGAAAGGGGGCTTTGTAAATCGGCATGGCAACTCCTATTAACTCTTTTCTAGGCGCGCGCGCCGTCGATCAAACGGCTCAGACCCGTGCGAGCGCGCTTTGCGCTGTCGGCCGAACGCAGCAGGCGCGCATCCTGATGCATTGCGAGCATCAGGCCGTAAATTTCAAACACCAGTTGATGTGCATCCACGCGCGGCTTCAGATGACCTTCAGACACCGCCTGCCGGATCGCCTTGATCAATTCGCGCTTCCAGCCAGCGATGATCGTCACCATTTCGTCTCGTTGCGGTCCGGGGACATCGTCGTACTCGACTGCGCCGGCGATCATGATGCAGCCGCGCGTCATCTCGCGCGCCAGGAACGCGACCCAGCGTTGCAGAATCGCTTCGAGCCGCGGCAGTCCGCGCGGTTTTTTCACGGCGGGCCGCAGCACTTCGTCCACGAAGCGTTGCACGTAGGCCTTCAACACCGCCAGTTGCAACTCTTCGCGCGAACCGAAATGCGCGAAAACGCCGCTCTTGCTCATCTGCATCGAATCGGCGAGCGTGCCGATCGTCAGCCCTTCGAGCCCACCTCGGCTGGCCGCCAGAAGCGCCGCTTCGACGATGGCCGCGCGCGTCAAATCGCCCTTGCGCGGAACGAGCGGAAAGGCAGTGGAACTTGCGGAATTAGGCATCGGGAAGTAAAAAATCGAACGTTCGTACTATTTCAGATGCGGGCGCGGCAGTCAAATCGCACGCTAGAGGCGCGCAACTAGTCGCGTTGGGGGTGCACAGCGGCGGGCGCTGCTTAAGTTGGTCGCGGCGCGCAAGCGGCGGGCGGCGCCGCGCTGCCTGGGCGTCGGTCCCGGCGGGACGGCTCTGCGGTACTCGCCGCCGCCGGCGCGAAAAAAGGCTAAAGCGTTTTTTCGCTTAAAAGCCCCGGCGTCGGCTCCGTTCCTCGACGACGCCCCGAAGGCAGCGC
>JACCSD010000338.1 GCA_013813185.1 Burkholderiaceae bacterium | reverse complement strand
CTGATCATCTGCGCCGACGCAATGCCCCAGCCGAAAAATGGCACCCAATTGAGCTCGCGCTTGTAAACGAACGTCAGATCGCGCGGCATCGCAGTCGACAACCACAACGTTTCCCACGTCGACTGATGTTTCGGCAGCACGATCGCCGGACCGTCGGGCAGATTGTGCAGTCCTTCGACTTTGTAGTTGATGCCGCAGATGACGCGTGCGCCCCAGATGGCCATCGCGTTCCAGCGTGCGCACAACACATACCGCGTGTGGACCGGAAAGAGCCACCCGCTGAGCACGACAAAAGACCAGGGCACGACGGTGACGAACAGGAATGTGAAGTACGCGAGCGATCGGAGCCAGAGCATCGCGTGCTTCACGTACTCAGCTTTGAGATGTCGGCGACCCGATTCATCGTCGTACGCAACGCGGCGAGCAGGCCGAGACGGTTGGCGCGCAACTTCGCATCGTCGACGTTGACCATCACCTCGTCGAAGAAGCGGTCGACCGGCAGCTTCAGCGGCGCCAGCGATTGGAGCATCGCCGAATAATCGCCGGACGCGTAGAGCTGCTCGGCCCACGGCCGCACGGCGCTGAATGCTTCTCCGAGCGACAACTCGGCCGGCTCGAGCAACAGCGCGCGGTCGAACACGACCGGCACATCGTCGGCCTTTTTCAGGATGTTGCCGATTCGCTTGTTGGCCGCCGCCAGACTTTCGGCTTCAGGCAGCGCCATGAACGCGCGTACGGCGGCCAGCTGCTGAGGCACCTGATCGATCCGCATCGGCTGCAGTGAGATCACCGCCTCGACTTGTTGCGCTGAGTAGCCTTCGTCGCGCAGCAGGCCGCGCAGTCGCTCGTAGATAAACTCCAGCAACTCTGCGTTGCGGCTAGTGAATGCCGCGACGCCGCCAAACGCCTGCTCGGCGATGTTGAGCAATCGATCGAGCGGAAGCGCGAGCTGCTTTTCGATCAGCATCCGCAAGATTCCAAGCGCGTGACGGCGCAATGCGAACGGATCCTTCTCCCCGGTGGGCTTCTCGCCCACACCGAAGAGGCCGACCAATGCGTCCAGCTTGTCGGCGAGTGCGACGCACAGCCCGGCAGCGGTCTGCGGCAGCGCGTCGCCGGCAAAGCGCGGGTAATAGTGCTCGCGAATCGCAAGCGACACCGCCGCCGCTTCGCCGTCGTGCCGGGCGTAGTACTCGCCCATCACGCCCTGCAGCTCCGGAAATTCGCCGACCATCAAAGTCCGCAGATCGGCCTTGGCAAGGCGTGCGGACCTTTCGACCACGGCGGGATCAACGCCAAGCTCTCTAGCGATGCCGACCGCTGTCGCAACGATGCGCTCGGCGCGCTGCAGTTGCGAACCCAGCTTGCCGTGGTAGACAACGTGCGCCAGACCCGAGACGCGGCTTTCGAGCGTTTGCTTGCGATCCTGGTCGAAAAAGAACTTTGCATCGGCCAGCCGTGCGCGCACGACGCGCGCGTTGCCGGCGCGAATCGCATCGCCGCCGTCGGCGGCCTCTATGTTGGATACCAGCAAAAAGCGATTCGTGAGCTTTCCTGCACGATCGTTCAGCGCAAAGTATTTCTGGTTCTGCTGCATCGTCAGCAGCAGACACTCCGGTGGCACCGACAGGTACTCGGATTCGAAGCTCGACGCGTACACCACCGGCCACTCGACCAGCGCAGTGACTTCGTCTAGCAACTCGGCGGGCACCACTGGCTGGGCGCCGTGCCTGGCGGCCTCGGCGAGCAGCAACGATTCGATTTTCGCGCGCCGCTCGTCGAACGACGCAATCACATAACCTTCTTCGAGCAACTGCTCCGCGTACATGTCGGCCGCAAGCACCGCCAACGTGCCCGGCGCGAGGAAACGGTGCCCCAGGGTCTTGGTCCCGGCCTGCAACCCGAGCGCGTGCACGGGAACGACCGCGTGCCCGTGCATCGCAATCAATCGGTGTGCCGGGCGCACGAACCTGGTCGTCGTTTCGCCGTCGGCCAGCTGGTAGCTCATCATTTTCGGAATGGGCAGCGCGGCGATTGTCTCTTCGATCACCGGCTGCAGCGCAGCGATCAGCAGTTCCCCCGGCTTTTCTCCTTCGTAGACCAGCACGTCCTGCTTGCCATCGCTTTCACGTTTCAGCTTCTTGACATTGGCTTCGACGCCCAGCGCAACGAGTTTTTTCTGCAATGCCGCGGTCGGCTTACCTTGCGGGTCGAGACCGATCGTCACGGGCAACAGCTTGTGACGAAGCGGCGACTCGGCCGACTTCTTGGCGATGCTCGTCAGATGGACCGCGAGCCGGCGCGGAGTGCCATAGACGGTCGCCACGCTTTGCTCCGACAGGAACCCGCGCGCGCGCAACCCACCTTCAATCCCCGCCGCGAACGCGCCGCACAAAGCCTTGAGTGCTTTCGGCGGCAACTCCTCGGTTTGAATCTCGACGAGCAACGAGGCCCTCACGCTGGCTCCTCGACCGACGACTTGACCAGCATCGGAAAACCGAGCCGCGCACGCGAATCGTAGTAACTCTGTGCGACCAGCCGGGACAGCGTTCTGATCCGACCGATGTACGCCGCGCGCTCGGTTACGCTGATCGCGCCGCGCGCATCGAGCAGATTGAACGCATGGCCGCACTTCAGCACCATCTCGTACGCCGGCAGTGCCAGTTCGGCATCCATCAGCCGCCTAGCTTCGGCTTCGAACACGTTGAACTGCGAGAGCAGCACCTGCGGCTCGCTCGCTTCGAAGTTATAGCGGCTCTGTTCGACTTCGTTCTGATGGAACACGTCGCCATACCGCAAAGCACGGACTACGCCGCGATCGCGCCACGTGCAGTATTCAAGATCGAAAATGTCGTCGACGTTCTGCAGGTACATCGCTAGCCGCTCGATCCCGTACGTGATCTCGCCGGTGATCGGCTTGCATTCGAGCCCGCCGACCTGCTGAAAGTAGGTGAACTGCGTGATTTCCATGCCGTTCATCCACACTTCCCACCCGAGCCCCCAGGCGCCGAGCGTCGGGTTTTCCCAGTTGTCTTCGACGAAGCGGATGTCGTTGACCAGTGGGTCGATCCCCAGCGCCGCGAGTGAGCCGAGGTAAACATCGAGGATGTCGGTCGGTGACGGTTTCAGCACCACCTGATACTGATGGTGCTGATGCAATCGATTCGGATTTTCGCCGTAGCGCCCATCTTTCGGGCGCCGCGATGGCTGCACATACGCAGCGCGCCACGGCTCCGGCCCAATCGCACGTAGAAATGTCGCCGGATGCGATGTTCCCGCGCCGACTTCGAGATCGAGCGGCTGCAGCAGTGCGCATCCCTGTTCGGCCCAGTACTTCTGCAGCCGCACAATCGTTTCCTGGAACGTCATCATCGCGCGGCGATTGTACGGATCACCGATCAGCGATCACCGCGTCCTTTGAGGAATGCCGCCAGCAGCAACAACCCGGCCAGCAGCAGAGCCGGCCAGTTTCCGTACCGGATGAACGGCGTTGTTCCCTGGTAACCCTGGACCCGGCCATTCAGCACCCCGGCGGTCAAGTACGGCAGCTGCGCGGCGACATTGCCGCTCGCATCGATGATTGCGGTAGCGCCCGTGTTCGTGGCGCGCAGCATTGGGTGCTGAGTCTCGAGCACGCGCATGCGCGAGATCTGCAGGTGCTGAGGCAGTGCGAGCGAGTCATTGAACCATGCGAGGTTGGAGATATTGAGCATCAGCGTCGGCGCCGGCCCCGCCGTGTGCCACGCATCGATAATCTCTGCGCCGAACAAATCCTCGTAGCAGATGTTGATGGCGATTTGCTGGCCAGCCAACGCGAGCGGCTGTGCAGTCGCACCGCGCTGTTGATCGCCGATGGGCATCTTCATCAGATCCACAAACCATCGAAAGCCCGGCGGAATGAATTCGCCGAACGGCACCAGATGGCGTTTGCTGTAACGGCGCATGCCGGCATCGCCCGGTGCATACCCCACGGCGCTATTGAAGTACTGACCACGCGGCTCTTCGAGAAAAACACCGTAAATCACAGCGGTCTGGTGCTTCTGCGCAAAGTCGCGAAACGCCTGCAGATACGACGGCGGAACGTGCTGTATCGGAACCGGAAAAATCGATTCGGGCAGCGCGACGAGGTCGGCATCACTTTTATCACCCGGGCCCTGCATCAGCGCAAAATGAGCTTCGAAAGCGCGCGCGATTCCATTCGGCTCGAATTTCAGATTCTGCGGCACGTTCGCCTGCACTAGCCGCACGCTGATCGGTGCGCCCACCGGCGCTGTCCACGACTGCGTGCGGCCGAACCACCCGCCGCCGACCACCACGACGAAGACCAGCGCGACCCAACCGTAGCGGCGCGCACGACGCTGCCGCTCGCGCAGCACCAACAAGCTCAGGCCTCCCGCGAGCAGCGCTGCGGCGAGCGTGATGCCGTACATGCCGAGCGTCGGCGCCCACCCTGACAACGGGCCGTCGGTGTGCGCGTATCCGCTGGCCAGCCATGGAAAGCCCGTAAACACCGTGCCGCGCAGCCACTCGCTGATCATCCAAAGCGCCGGCAGACCGACAGCCAACCGCGCGAACATGCCAGGAAAAAGCCAATGCGCCAGGCCCAGTGCAAGCGCGGGATACACGGCGAGATACGCGCAGAACGCGGCCGTCGCGGCGCCCGCCAGAACCGCGGGCATCAGCCCATACACGTGCATGCTGACGTAAACCCAGGAGATGCCGACGCCGAACCAGCCCATCCCGAACGCGAAGCCTAGTACGGCTGCGCTTCGCGCCGATGGGGCGCGCGCGCTTAGAACGAACAGCGCGGCTAACGCCAGCACCTGCAGCCACGGCAGGTCCCACGGCGCAAACGAACAAGCGTGGATTGCTCCTGCAAGCAACGCGTAAAGCGGCTGCAGCCGACGCACCAGGTTCATCTTCGATCGAAACGATGACGGCGCAGCATTCTGCCCGCTTGCGCCGCGTCGGAGCTCAAGATGCAGCTATGCCGGATGCTGTTGCTCGTCGCTATCGGCAAACTCGTCGTAAACCGTCCGCTTGGGCAGTTGGGTGACCAAAAACAAATGCGGGCGGCGGGCATCGGCGCGGATCACTTCGAAGCGGAGGTGATCAAGCTCGACCCGGTCGCCGAGCTTCGGTACCCGACCCAAACGTTCGGTCAGCAATCCCCCGATCGTGTCGAACGCAGCGGCCGACAACTCGGTGTCGAACCTGGCGTTGAACTGGCCAATCTCGGCCAGCGCCTTGACGCGATAGCGCCCGTCGCCCTCGGCAACGATCGCGCCATCGCTCTCATCCGAGTCGTATTCGTCTTCGATCTCACCGACGATTTGTTCGAGCACGTCCTCGATCGTGATCAGCCCCGCGACGCCGCCGTACTCATCGACCACGATGGCCATGTGGTTGCGGTGCGACCGAAAGTCGCGCAGCAGCACATTCAGCGGCTTGCTCTCGGGAATGAAGACCGCCGGACGCAAACTGGCGCGCAGGTCGAAGTCGGCTTCGGTGTAATAGCGCAGCAGGTCTTTGGCCAGCAGGATTCCGATCACCTGGTCGCGGTTGCCCTCGATCACGGGAAAGCGCGAATGTGCGGTGCTGATGACAAACGGAATCCATGT
>JACCSD010000211.1 GCA_013813185.1 Burkholderiaceae bacterium | reverse complement strand
TCGCGTCGAGTACACCGCACGAAATCTCTTCGTCAGTGAGCCAGCGCGCGGCTCCGTTTTCAACGATGTAACCCAGAATAACTTGTCGATAGGCGATGTTTGATCGTGACAGCCGCTGGCGGAAACTCGCTGCAGTCGACGATGGGTCCAAGGTAGCGCTGCCGATGACATGAAAGAAGCGACACGTCGGGTTGGTAGCGGGAAAACTTGCTGCGGATCGAATCGCGAGTTCGTCATCGTGTATCCAGGCGATGACGAGATCGGGTGGTTCGGTCTGCGCCAGATGGTTTTGCAGCGAACTAAGAAACTGATCGGGCTCGTTCCAGTCGAGCGCAAGCATGTGATGCGCCGCACTCGCCGGAGGAAGCAGTGAATTCAACGCCGCCAGCGAACGCCTGGTTCGAGCGACCGAAGTCAGTATGCGCGAACGAGACGCGATGGCAACAGATGCCGCTCGCAGCATCCCGGTACCGCCGATGACGAGCACGTGCCGATACATCGGACGCGACGGGGCTACATATTCACGTAATTCGGCCCACCGCCACCTTCGGGCGTCACCCACACAATGTTCTGCGTCGGATCCTTGATGTCGCACGTCTTGCAGTGCACGCAGTTCTGAAAATTGATCTGCAAGCGTTCGTTGCCGTCTGCATCCTTGACGAACTCATACACGGCGGCCGGACAGTAGCGCTGCTCCGGCCCGGCGTACTTCGGCAGGTTGATCGCGGTCGGCACTGAAGCATCCTTCAGTGTCAGATGCGCCGGTTGATTTTCTTCGTGATTGGTGTTCGACAAGTATACCGACGACAGCCGATCGAACGTCAATTTGCCGTCGGGCTTTGGATACGCGATTGGCTCGCACTCGGCGGCAGGCTTCAGCTTTTCGTAATCGGCGAGCTTTCGATGCAGGGTCCACGGCGCCTTGCCGCGAAAGATGATCTGATCGATGCCGAACATCAACGAGCCGAGCAGCAGCCCCTTGTCCATCCACGGTTTGAAATTGCGCGCGCGATGCAGCTCCTCGTGTAGCCAACTGCTCTCGAATGCCTGCGGATACGACGCCAGTTCATCATGATGACGATCGGCAGCGAGTGCTTCGAAAGCCGCTTCAGCGGCCAGCATTCCACTTTTTACCGCGGCATGGCTACCCTTGATGCGCGGTGCGTTCAGAAACCCGGCATCGCAACCGATCAGCGCGCCACCCGGAAACACCAGCTTCGGCAACGACTGCAAACCACTGGCATTGATCGCGCGCGAACCGTATTCGAGCCGCTTGCCGCCTTCGAGATACGCGGCAATCGCGGGATGCGTCTTGTAGCGCTGAAATTCTTCGAACGGAGACAGATACGGATTCGTATAGCCCAATCCGACGACGAGGCCGACCGACACCAGGTTCTCGCCGAAGTGGTACATCCAGCCGCCGCCGTAAGTGGCGTTGTCGAGCGGCCAGCCCGCGCTGTGCAGCACCAGACCCGCGTTGAACTTCGCAGCATCGATCTCCCAGATTTCCTTGATGCCGATGCCCCACGTCTGCGGGTCTCGACCGTCGTTCAACTTGAAGCGCGGGATCAGCTGGCGCGCCAGATTGCCGCGTGCCCCTTCCGCAAACAGCGTGTATTTGCCGTGCAGCTCAACTCCGGGCTGAAAATTCTCGGTCGGCTTGCCGTCACGGCCCACGCCCATGTGGCCGGTAGCCACCCCTCTGACGGCGCCCCCCTCGTCGTACAACACTTCAGCAGCGGCGAAGCCGGGAAAGATTTCGACGCCGAGAGATTCGGCCTGCTGGCCGAGCCAGCGAACCAGATTGCCCAGGCTGCCGACGTAGTACCCCGCGTTTCTTAACGACTGCGGAAGCCAGCCGTGCGGTACTTCGCGCGCACCGGTTTCCGTCAGAAACAGGAAGCGCTCGTCGCCGACCGGCGTTTTCAAAGGGGCGCCGCGCTCCTTCCAATCAGGAAACAGTTCGACGAGCGCAATCGGATCAATGACGGCGCCCGACAAGATATGCGCGCCGATCTCGGAGCCCTTCTCCAGCACGCACACGCTGACCTCGCGCGCGCTCTCCGCCGCGAGCTGCTTCAGCCGAATCGCCGCCCCCAGTCCCGCCGGCCCACCGCCGACGATGGCGACGTCGTATTCCATCGATTCGCGCTGCACGTCTGCGTCGGCCATGGCTCGTTCCTATGCTCGATCAAGGATTGTAGAAGCGATCGACTATGCGATCATCACCGCACTGCTTTCATTTCATCTCATGCGAACCAACCTGAAAGAAAAAGTGGCGCTGGTCACCGGCGCCAGCAGCGGCCTCGGAGCGCGCTTCGCGCGCGTGCTGGCGGCCAACGGTGCGCTGACCGTGCTGGCCGCGCGCAGACTCGAGCGTCTGAAGGATCTGCGCGCGGAAATCGAAGCTGCCGGAGGCGCCGCCCACATCGTCGCGCTTGACGTGACCGACCAGGAATCGATCCAAGCCGCTATCGAGCAGACCGAGCGCGAAGTGGGGCCGATCGACATACTGGTCAACAACTCCGGTGTGTCGACGGCGCAGCGGCTCACCGAAGTGACCCCGGTCGACTATGACTTCATGTTCGATACGAACGTCAAAGGCGCGTTCTTTGTCGCGCAGGCAGTCGCCAGGCAGATGATTGCGCGCTCGAAGCAGCAACAAGGGTTGCGTGGCCGCATCGTCAACATCGCGTCGATTGCCGGCTTGCGCGTATTGCCCGATATCGGCGTGTACTGCATGAGCAAGGCGGCGGTGATTCATATGACGCGGTCGCAGGCGGTCGAGTGGGGCCGTTACGGCATCAACGTCAATGCGATCTGCCCCGGTTACATCCGCACCGAAATGAACGACGCGGTGTGGGACACCGAACGCGGTGCGAAACTGCTCGACCGGTTGCCGCGCAAGAGAGTCGGCACGGCAGAGGAGCTCGATGGCGTGCTGCTGTTGCTGGTCGCCGACGAGTCGCAGTTCATCAACGGTGCGATCATTGCGGCCGACGATGGAATGTCGGTGGCGTGAAGCACTTCGTCATCGAAGTCCCGCTGCGCTGGGGCGACATGGACGCCATGTCACACCTGAACAATGTGATGTATTTCCGGCTGCTGGAGGAAGCGCGCATTCAGTGGTTCGCGCACTTCGGATTTCCGACGCTGCCGCTCGGCGAGCACCGATCCTTGCGCACGCGGGGTGCGATTTCCTGAAAGCGATGACGTATCCGGGCGTCGCGATCATCACGCAGGAAGTCACTCGTCTCGGACGCTCCAGCGTCGAGATGGCAGTGACGATCGAAAAGAAGAATGAACCGGGCGTCGTCTACGCCACCGGACGCACCGTGATCGTCTGGTACGACTACGACGCGGGCAAGTCGGCGCCTTGGCCGGAAACGGTACGTGCAGCGATCACCTAAAATCTGCCCGGACACGCGGAGAAATCGATGAACAAGGTGTTTGCCTCGGCCGCCAAAGCGCTGGCTGATGTAGTGAAGGATGGTCAGATCGTTGCCGTCGGCGGCTTCGGTCTGTGCGGCATTCCGGAGTCACTGATCGTGGCTTTGCGCGATAGCGGCGCAAAGAAACTTACCTGCGTGAGCAACAACGCCGGTATCGACGGCGCAGGACTCGGGCTCCTGCTGACCACCCGGCAAATAGGAAAGATGATCTCGTCGTATGTCGGCGAGAACAAGGAATTCGAGCGGCAGTATCTGGCCGGCGAGCTCGAGCTTGAATTCACCCCGCAGGGAACGCTCGCCGAGCGCATGCGCGCTGGCGGCGCCGGGATTCCTGCGTTCTTTGCGCGCACCGGGTTCGGAACGATCGTTGCCGAAGGCAAGCCGACGAAAACGTTCGATGGCGTCTGGGGCGACAAGGAATACGTGATGGAGCGCTCGATCCGAGCCGATCTGTCGCTGGTGAAGGCGTGGAAGGCCGACAAGCAAGGCAACCTGATCTACCGCAAGACCGCCCGCAATTTCAATCCGGTGG
>JACCSD010000177.1 GCA_013813185.1 Burkholderiaceae bacterium | reverse complement strand
ACTTCCTTGTACAGGCGCAACAGGCGCTCGTACGACAGATCGGTCTCCGACTCCAGGACTTGTAAACGCGCGCCGAGCTTGATCAGCGCAATCGCGCGCTGAATCTGCCTGCTCTCGGAAACGATGCTTTTGATGCGCATGGTGGGCTTCCTTGCGATGGTTCGAAGTTACGCGGTCAGGTTGGCCAATTGCCCGGCCATCACGATGTTGGCGTGCAAGCCGGCTACCGCCGCACCCGTCGCGCTCGACTTCGGCTTCGAGTGGCTGGTCAGGAGGTTCCAGACCATATCGTCGTCGAATCGAAATCGCAGGATCAGTTGGTTCGACCCCGCGATCTTCATCAATTGCGCCGGGCTGAGTTGATCGATGATGGTCGCGACTTCTTCCGACACGCCCAGCCGGTACAGCGCTTGCGCCTTGTCGGCACGGATCATGTGCTGCGCCAGGACCAGATAGGCCAGATTGGCCTCGCGGATTTCCTGCAGAAGTTGTTCGTTGCTGGCGGCGATGGTGCTCATTTCGTTGCTCCTGGTTTGCGGTCTGGTGAATGCTCGGTCGGGTTGGGCTGAATACGTTTCGAAGTGACGCCATTGTGGGAAACCGGCTCAATTCGATGAATCAGCGTGTCGCTACGAACGATGTCGGGCGACCGCTCGTCGGCGTGTCAGGTTTTTTCCTACATCGATTCGACACGCCCATTCAAGTCGGCGGCGTGCGTGCCGTTAAGCAAGTGTGCGAGGCACGCGCGCCGCGGTCACGTCGCTGGACTGATCGATGGCAAACGCGTTTCGCCAACTTGGTTGAAGTGATTTGGTCTCCTCCCCCGCCTTTGCGCCGGTCTACACCGGCGCTTTTTTTTGATGAAAAGCGCTTGGAACGGCCCTCCAATCGGACGATGGCGCGTACCTCATCATCGGTACAGTGTTTGTAGCTTGTGCAGCTAGATAAGCACTGAAGGCACTGACGGGGAACGGCACGATGCCGAACGAATTTTGCGAGGTGGCCGAGATGATCGAAGCGGCCTCATCGACGACGGCCGGCGAGCCTGCACGCTCGAACCTGCTACAGCATTACGAAGCCATCGCACAGGCGAGTTGCGCGATGCTCGCGGCCGCTTGCGCGGGTGACTGGATCGAAGTCGCGCGTCAGGAAGAGCGCTGCGGCGCGCTGATCGCGATCCTGAAAGCGGCCGACGAACGGCCCGCCTCGCTCACTGCAACCGATGACGAGCGTCGGATGGTCTTGTTGCGGCAAATTCTGGCGGACGATGCGCTGATTCGCGGGTACGCCGAGCCGTGGCTGGAGCCGATCGTCCCGCTCATCTCGACGCCGCGCGCGGGCGGAAGCAACGAGTCAGCATGAGCTTGACGACACCTTTTCCGGAACCCGATTCGCCGGAGCTCGAGCGCTTCGCGATTTATTCGCGCAGCGATATCGCGGGCTTGCTGCGGCAGTTGCGCGACAGGCAGGTATTGGTCACGCTGTACTACGATCAGGCGGCCGGGTTCACGGTCAGCAATGTGCTCGACGTGAACGAAGGCTTCGAAGAGTTGATTCTGGATCGCACTTCCGACGCGGCTGCGCAGAAGGCGATCTATGCATCGAAGCAGCTGGTGGTCGTCGCGTTTCTGGACAATGTGAAGGTGCAGTTTTCGCTCGGGACCGCGGAAGCGGTTGAGCATCAAGGACGCGCCGCGTTTCGAGTGCGCCTGCCGCAGCAACTTTTGCGCATGCAACGGCGCGGCTCGTACAGGCGGCAGCCACCCGCCGTCCGGCCGGCTACATGCCTAGTGCCATCGCCGGGCAAGAAAGGGCAATACGAGTCGATTCGCGTGCTGGACCTGAGCGTCGGCGGCCTGGCGCTGTTTGTGCATCCGGTCCAGTTCGATTTACCGGCCGACCACACGCTCGAAAACTGTTATCTCGATCTGCCTGATGTGGGGCAGATCACCGTCACGCTGCGCGTGCGCTACATCGACGATTATCAGGCTTCGAATGACGGTGTTCGTCGCTGTGGATGCGAATTTGTCGATCTAAGTGAATCGGCTGCACGCATGCTGCAGCGATACATGAACAAGCTCGATGCTGCGGCGCGCTCGAGCGGACCCGCGCCGGACGAAGCCGCTGCCTGAGGCGAGTGAGAATAAAAAAGGCGCCGCGAGGCGCCTTTTTTTTGGGGACGTTTGCGGCTATTTAGCTGCGGTAGCCGGGTACATGTCGTTCCACGTATGAGCGTACTGCTTGCCGGTACCGATCCAGGCCACGGTACCGACCGACAGAGCCGCCGTATACAGCGACGCGATCAGTTCCGCGGCGTTCTGACGGCAGCTGATCCGGACCGCGCTTAGCAGGTGCAAGTGATTCGCGGCGTATCGGCGTTCGACCAGCTTCATCTCGCGACTGATCGGCAGCAATGATTCGGGCAAGCCGGCGACGCCCCGGCGGCCTTCAAGAGCGCGGGCAGCAGTGTCTTCGAACCACACGAACAGTTCGGTAGGTGCCTCCCCATTGACTCGGGTCGATGCAGGCTCAGCCGTTGTTGCATCGGCAGTCGTCGCGACGCCGATCGGTCGCGTCGAAATTTCCGCGAGTTGCTTGACGAGTTGATTGCGAGTCATCGGTGCATCCCTTTTAATCGCAGCGTTGTGACGCGCGTTGTTTCGTGATGACACCAAGATCGACCCTCCCGCGCGGTTCTTTAAAACGTGGATTGATGCAAGAAAATGCCGATCCGTCGGGATGGGCGGCGATCACCTGCCTTTCCTGCTGGGCTCGCTTGCCACAGCTGCACGCCCGCCGCTTGATCGTGTCCCTACGCGGTTGACTGCACTTCACCTTAGCGAGTGCAGTCACACACTTATCCGTTGCCTTACACCCCTTGTAGGCCGCCTCCCGATGCCGCCAGATGTCCAGCTTTTTGCCCACCTATCGGCGTTTAGGGGCGCATCCCACCCCCCTAAAGTTTGGGCATATGAAGAACGACGCATTCCTCTACGACGCGCTTTATCAAGCGCTGAACAACGGTCAGGCCGACAGTCAGCATTTGGAGCAGATACGGCCCGTTTCGCTGCTGGATAGCGACTACGTCAAGCAATACACGCCGCTGGTGCGGCGGCTGGCGCATCAAATGATTGCGCGATTGCCGGCCAACGTTGAGTTGGACGACATGATCCAGGCCGGCATGATGGGCCTGATGGACGCGGTGTCTCGATTCGAAGTGACGCAAGGCACGCAGTTCGAGGTCTACGCTGCGCAACGCATTCGCGGTGCGATGCTCGACGAGCTGCGCGCGAATGACTGGCTGCCGCGCTCGGCGCGCAAGAGCCAGCGCGATATAGAAAACGCGATTCACCGGCTCGAAGGCAAGCTTGGCCGGGCACCACACGAACCCGAGATCGCCTCCGAACTTGAATTATCCCTGGCGCAGTATCAGCAAATGTTGCACGACGCGCGCGGCGCGCAGCTGGTGCACCTGGACGACCTGGGCGGCAAGGTCGACGATGAAGACTACCTGGAGCGGCACCTGGTGGGTGACTCACCGGAGCCGGGCGAGATTCTGCGCGACAAGCGCTTCCGCTATGCGCTGGTCGATGCGATCGACGAATTGCCGGAGCGCGAAAAGCTATTGATGAGTCTGTATCACGAGCAGGATCTAAACCTGCGGGAAATTGGCGTCGTGATGGGAATCACCGAGTCGCGCGTTTGCCAGCTGCACAGCCAGGCAGTTGCGCGTTTGCGCTCACGGCTTAAGCATTGGTAGCTTGCGCGAAGACGCGGCCGCTCCGAAAAGGAGCGCTAGCTTGCCAGCATCCGCAGCTGCGCCGCTTCCCGCGCAAAACGCTCGAGCTCATCGCTTCCGCCCTGCCGCATCGCGCGCAGTGAGCTCGCCTGCGGTGCGAGCAGCCGCAATAGATGTTCCTTACGCCCACTCGCCTCTTTCAGGCGCGCCGGGTCGTTGGCGATCAGCGCCTCACTCTCGTCGTGCAGAGCTTTTATCAGGTCGGAGAACAAGCGTGCCGGGGCGTCGGAGGGGAGGGTGGAGTTGAGATGCATTTGACAGGTCAGTGTTTGCCAGTGGATGGAAGTTGCGGGTCGATTGCGGCAATCAGCCTGGCCGCGATCGCTTGTGAATCGATGCGATAGCGTCCTTCGGCAACGGCCGTGCGCAGGTCAAGAAGACGGGTTTCAGTGCAGGT
>JACCSD010000145.1 GCA_013813185.1 Burkholderiaceae bacterium | reverse complement strand
TGCGTCGTCGCATCGCGCCAGTCCACCAATTTTCCGTCGTACCAAATCAGCCCGTCGCGGTCGGACATCGACATCGGATACCTCCCAATATTTCCCGCAGCTCACGCCTGGCGCGCGGTTGCTCAGTCAAGCGAGCCATTCTAGCGAACCGCCGCTTCCTATAATCGGCGATCAATGAAAGCATTGTTCGGCTCGCGTCTTGAGCTGGCGCGAGTTCGACGCGATGGGTTCACGCGCGGCATACGCGCCGTGGCGCCGCTGTTGATCGGCACCGGTATCTGGGGACTGGTGACCGGTGTTGCGATGGTCAAGATCGGGCTCACCACGGCGCAGGCGATCGGGATGACGCTGCTCGTCTTCTCGGGAACCGTGCAGCTCGCGTCGCTGCCGCTGATCGCGGCCGACGCTCCGCTGTGGGTTGTCATGCTGACCGCGGCGGTCGTCAACCTTCGGTTCCTGATTTTTTCGGCCGGGCTGCATCCGTTTTTTCGGCGTTTTTCAGTCGGCCGCCGATGGTTGCTCAGTTACTTCATGGTCGACATGAGCTTCGCGATATTCCTGTCGCGGTTTGCCGAGGCGCCGCACGACGAGCGCGGCACGACCGAACAAGTCTGGTTTTTTCTCGGCATGAGCGCGAGCAGCTGGATCGTGTGGCAAACGATGTCGATCGCCGGCATCGTGCTTGCGGCCGAAGTGCCCGCTCAATGGGGACTCGAGTTCACTGCGATTCTCGCGCTGATCGCAATGACGCTGCCGTTGATTGCCGGCAAGCCGGCTCTGATCGGCGCCGTCACTGCGGGCGTGATCGCGGTGGTCGCCGCGGGGCTGCCGCTGAAGCTCGGGCTGCTGGTGGCGGTCGTCGCAGGGATTGCGGCCGCGATGAGCGCGGAGATCATGCTCGAGCGGCGCTCAGCCAAAACGGGAGGAACGACTTGAACAGTGTTGAAATCTGGCTGGTGATCATCGGTCTGACACTGGTCACGATCCTGATGCGTTCGAGCTTTCTTATGCTCGGCGACTACTTTCCGCTGCCGGAGCGAGTGCAACACGGCCTGCGTTACGCGCCGGTGTGCGCCTTGATCGCGCTCGTCGCGCCTGAGCTGTTTCTGACGCAGGGCTCGTTTGATCTGTCGATTACGAATCCGAAGCTGGTCGCCGGGCTTGCCGCAGCCGTCGTCACGCTGACCACCCGCAGCATGATCGCCGCTATGGCAATCGGCATGCTGATTTTTACGCTGCTGAGAATGTTGCCTGCGGCGGCGTTGTGAAAACCGAATCCCAAAGTCGAATGACTGCGACAGCTTCGCGTTCGACTTCGTCTTGCACGACGCGCGCGCGCTCGGCGCCATTGAGGCGCAGCCGATGCTGAATACTGCGGAAGGTCCGATACGCATCCGCGACCTCGCTCGCCAGCGACGCGTCGATCAGTTGTAACTGTCCTGCCATCTGCAGCAACGCGATGTTGCCGGCGTTGCGCACCAACTTGGAATGCGCGTGCGCATGAGCGAGCACCAGGAACTGCACGATGAATTCGACGTCGACCATTCCTCCGCGATCATGCTTGACGTCGAACAACGTGGTCGGATTCGGATGCCCGTCGAGCATCCGAGTCCGCATCTCCAGCACGTCGGTGCACAACTTTCGACTGTCTCTGCGCTGCATCAGGATGCGATCGCGCTCGGCCTCGAAGCGCTCGCCGAGCGCGGGGTCTCCAGCCGAGAAGCGCGCGCGCGTCAACGCCTGATGCTCCCAGGGCCAGGCGCCATGACCGTCCTCGTTGCGCTGGTAGCGCGCAAACGCCTCGAACGAAGACACCATCAAACCGGCGTTGCCGTCGGGGCGCAATCGCAAGTCGGTCTCAAACAACTTGCCGGATGACGTTTGCGCCGTCAGCCACGTCATCAATCTGCGCGCGAGCATCGAATACGTCTCGGCTGCTGCGTCGTCGTCATCGTCGTACAGAAAAATCAGGTCGAGATCGGATTCATAGCCGAGTTCCTTGCCGCCCAGCTTGCCGTAGCCGATGACCGCAAATCGCGGCGCATCGCGGTGACGTCGGGTCAAGGAGCGCCATGCGTATTCGATCGCCATGGCAAGCGTCGAATCGGCGAGTGCGGACAGATGGTCGGAAAGGCGCTCGACCCTCAGCCGCCCATCGAGGTCGGCCATCAGCAGCCGGAACACTTGTGCGTGATGCGCATCGCGCAGCAAGTTCATCTGCTGCTCTTGATCGCCGTCGGCTTCAGCCAACTGCTGCTGCACCGCCGTCGACCACGATGGCCAGTCCGGCTCGTGCTCTAGCAAGCGCTCGTCGAGCAGTTCGTCGAGCAGAATGGGATGACGCACCAGATAATCGGTCGCCCAGCGGCTGGCGGCCAGCATTCGCATAACTTTGTCGAAGGCTTGCGGGAACTGATTGAGCAGCGCGATGTAAGTGCTGCGTCCGGCGATGACGTCGGCCAGTTGCGCAAAGCGCGCGAAGTGCTGGTCGGGTCCAATATCGTGCGCCGCGCCCGTTTCGCGCGAACGATCGATGGCCGCCTGCAAGGCGCGCCGTAGCAAGCGCTCGACTCCCGTCCGTGCCGCGCCCGTGGTTGCCTGCATCCGGCGCGATTCAAGTACTGCCCGCAATCGCTGCGCGGTGGCCGCCGGATCGGCGAACCCCCGCACACGGAGGTCTTCGACCAAGACGCCGTCGTCGGCGGCGCCCTGGACATTTGCCGGGGCAAGCGAGATCTCGTCACCGCCAGCCGCCGGCTCGGCGAACACGCCATCGAACACTTGCGCAACAAGCGCCTGTACGGCGCGATACTCAATCATCATTGCGCCGGCGCTTGCGGCTCCCAGCAGCCGTGCCACGCGCTCGCGCGCTGCAGGCTCCGCCGGAACCCGATGCGTCTGCGCGTCATCAACGTACTGCAGCGCGTGCTCTAGATTGCGGAGGAACACGTAGCTTGTGGCCAGACGCTCGCACGTCGCGGACGGCAACACGCCGAACTTCGACAGCGATCCCAGCGTGTGCAGTGTCGACTTCGATCGCAATTTGAGCTCACGGCCGCCGCGCACGATCTGAAACGTCTGCGCGATGAATTCGAGTTCACGAATGCCGCCGCGTCCGAGCTTCACATCGTCGGCTCGGTCCTCGCGGCCGCTTTGTCCCTGGTGTTTGAGTGAGGAGCGGCGCGCGGCCTCGGCCCTAATCAGCTTGTGCAGTTCCCGCAATGCGGCGATCGCGCCGAAGTCAAGATACTTGCGGAACACAAACGGCCGCACGATCGTGTCGAGGGCGCCACACTGCGCCTCGAACTGAACGGCTGAGGCGAGTACGGGCGCCGACACGATGCGACCCTTGAGCCAGGCGAAGCGCTCCCACTCGCGACCCTGCGCCATCAAGTATTCCTCGAGCATCGCGCACGAAACCGCAAGCGGCCCCGCCGAGCCGTTCGGCCGCAAGCGCATATCGACGCGAAACACAAAGCCGTCCGCAGTCACGTCGTTCAGCAGCGCGATCACTCGCCGCCCGAGCTGCGCGAAAAATTCGTGATTCGTGATGCGGCGGCGGGCGTTCGAGCCAACGGTTTCGCCATCCTCGTCGTAGACGAAGATCAGGTCGATATCGGACGACACATTCAATTCACCGCCGCCCAACTTGCCCATGCCAACGACGAGCAGGTCCTGCGGCACTCCGCCTGAACTGGTCGGCACACCGTGGTCGGCCGCCAGTTCGCGCGCCTGAGCCGCGACGGCTGTTTGGACCGCGAGCTCGGCAAGCGCGGTCATCGTGGTAACGACTTCCGTCAGCTCGGCTCGCCCACTTGCATCGCGAGCGACTAGCGTCAGCATGACTCGACGGCGCAAGCGGCGCAGCGCTACGGTGAGGCGTTGAACCGGATCACCCGTCGACGAGGTCAACAGAGCCTGCAGTGCATCGTTTAGGCGCGCTGCGGTCCAGGCTTCGTTCGCCCAGTGCTCTAATGCCTCTAGATCTCCGTCGCCGGCGCCGACGGCCGTTGCCTCCGCTTGCGACTCGGCGTGCAATGCTCGCTGCACGAAGTGCGACAACGCCGGCAGGTTTGCGATCTCAGCACGCGATCCGCGCCAATCTTTTGGGCCGATGAACAGGGAATCTTTCACTGCGAAACGCGGTCGTACCTTCGACTCCCTGTGATAAGGTCGCCTCGGCCTAGTGCTCCTAATCGATCGTCCATTTTACGGAGCGGCGCCCCCCCAGCGCGCTCGCCATGACAACGCAGTTAAACACCACTGAACGCGCTGATCGTACGGGCGTCTCGTTCGCCGGCGTTCAATCGCGCCGTGCTTTGCGTGTCGCATGGATTTCGCTCGCGTGGACCCTGGTGGCGTTGTTCTTTCTCGGCGGCATGCTGCTGCTCGCTGTGCGTTACGTCGCGATGCCGCGCGCGGATGAATTTCGGCCGCGTATCGAACAGATGGCCTCGCGTGCGCTGCAAACACCGGTGACGATCGGTCGCATCGAAGCCTCGTGGCGCGGTTTCAATCCGCACCTCGCGTTGACCGCTGTCAGCGTTGCCGGCAGCGAGGGGCATCCAGGTTTGTCTCTGCCGCGTGTCGAGGGCACCGTATCCTGGTTGAGCGCGCTGGCGCTTGCACCGCGCTTCGCGGTACTCCGTATCGAGGCACCCGACCTGGACGTCATTCGACTGACGGGCAATCGGTTCTCGATCGCAGGATTCATCGTCGATCCGGATCAAAAAGGTGAAGACTCCGGGGCGTCTGACTGGATTCTCGTGCAAGGCGAAGTGGTGGTTCGCGATGCCCGCGTCCGCTACAGCGACCGTCGCATTCCGTCTGTAGCCACTGAGCTCGAGCTCACCAATGTCAACCTGCAACTCGAAAACGTGTTCGGCTCGCACTTGTTTGGCTTACAGGCGCAGCCGACCTCTGCAATGGCCGGCCCGATCGATCTGCGCGCGCGCTTTCGCCACGCGCCGTT
>JACCSD010000108.1 GCA_013813185.1 Burkholderiaceae bacterium | reverse complement strand
GCAGTGGTTGGCACTTTAGTGCCCGACGCCCAGGCAGGCCAGCTCCGCCCAACGCTTGCGCGCTGCGGACGCGCTCAACGGCCTTTCACGCCTCGAACCCCTTACGTTGGACTGCGCCAAAACGTGCCAAAGTCTTCTCTCTGGCTCTCGCATGATCGACGATCGGCTTTGGGTAGTCGCGGCCGATGACGCAGCCCGCCTCCTGCTGTCGCTCAGCAGAAACCAACCACGGCGCGTGAATTTCCTTGGCGGTGAAGTTCGCCAGTTGCGGCAGGTACTGGCGGATGAAGTCGCCGTTGGCATCGAACTTTTCGGACTGTGTGATCGGATTGAAGATGCGGAAGTACGGTTGCGCGTCGCAGCCGGTCGAGGCGGCCCATTGCCAGCCGCCATTGTTGGCGGCGAGGTCATAGTCATTCAACTGGCGCGCGAAGTGGCGCTCGCCGCGCCGCCAGTCGATGCCGAGGTCCTTGGTCAGGAAGCTCGCCGTCACCATGCGCAGGCGGTTGTGCATGTAGCCGCTTAAATTGATTTGCGCCATTGCGGCGTCGATTAGCGGGTAGCCGGTCTTACCTTCGCACCACGCAGCGAAATTTTGCTCGGCTTTGGCGCCGGTTTCCCATTGGATGCGATCGTATTGGGGCCGGTACGCATGTTCGACTACATGCGGGTGGTGCCACAGGATCATCTGATAGAAGTCCCGCCAGATCAGTTCGGATAGCCACACCTGGGCGCTGTCCGAATGCTTGCGTTGATAGGCGAAGCGCGCGAGCGCGCGAGTTGAGATCGTGCCGAAGCGCAGGTGCACCGAGAGGTACGACGGGCCGCGCGCGGCTGGATAGTTGCGTTCTTGCTGATACTGGTCGATGCGGGACTTGAAGTCCGTGAACATTTGTTGCGCGCCGGCTTCGCCGGCGGGCAACGGAAGGCCATCAAGATTGGTAAGCGCGAAGCCCATCTGTTTCAGGGTTGGAATTTCATGAACACCTGGCGGCTTGATCAGCCGGTCCGCGTTTGATTGGGTGTCGTGCGATTCCAGGTCCGACGCTCGAACGCGCTTCAGCCACGCGGTTTTGTACGGCGTGAAGACGCTGAACGGGATGCCGCTGCCGGAAAGTATCTCGTCCTTCTCGAAAATGACGTGATCCTTGAACAACAACAGCTCGCGGCGCGCTCGCAACAACGCCTGTTTGACTCGCTGATCGCGCTGGTGCGCATACGGTTCGTAGTCGGCGTTCGCGAATACAGCGTCAACGCCGAGCTCCGCAGCAAGCTCGACGATGGCGTCGGCGGCGTTCGCGTACCGCACGACGAGTGCTGAACCGCGCCTTCGTAGCGACGCATCGAGCGCGACGACCGATCGATGGATGAAATCGACGCGCCGATCGGGGGTGAGACCCTTGCCGCGCAACTCGTCGAGGATCGCGCGATCGAAGATGAACGCGCAGAACACGCGCCGGCATTGCGACAGCGCCGCGGCCAGTGCGGCGTTATCGTTCAGCCGAAGATCGCGGCGCAGCCATACTAAACCTTGGGCGTATCGCATCCAGTGGCGGAAAAACTGTCCGATGCAGTCTACAATCCGGCCTCATGCCGAGCGAACAGAAGGTCCATAGCACGATGGACCTGAAGCATCAGTTCCTCATCGCCATGCCCGCGATGGCGGATACCAACTTTGAGCGCTCAGTCGTTTATGTATGCGATCACAGCGATCGCGGTGCTCTCGGTCTGGTAATCAACCGGCCGACCGATCTGACGCTTGGCAACCTGTTCGACCGCGTCGACTTGAAACTCGAGATCGCGCCGCGTAAGGACGATCCCGTTTATTTCGGCGGCCCGGTGCAGACCGAGCGCGGTTTCGTATTGCATGGCCCCAGCGCGAGCTTCAGCTCGACGTTGGCGATCTCGGATGAGATCTCGCTGACGACCTCGAAAGATGTGCTTGAAGCCATTGCCGAGGGCGGTGGCCCCGACAAGGTGTTGGTCACGCTCGGATATTCCGGGTGGGGCGCCGGTCAACTCGA
>JACCSD010000095.1 GCA_013813185.1 Burkholderiaceae bacterium | reverse complement strand
GAGCCAGGTCAACCACGCCACGGCGGCCGCCGCGCGCGCCGGCAGCTTCAACAATGCCGCGATGAGCTCGATGACCATCGCCTTCACACGCGGCATGGTCGGCTACTACGGCGGCGGCACCTCGTTGTCGGAGCTGACACAAACGCAAGTACGTGCAGCGGCCGATCTGGTCGCCGCCAATCTGCGCATCGAGGTGCTGTCGCCCACGACTGAAAGCTTCAACGACTACAACAGCCCGGCGCTGCAGCAGCAGCTGAACACCGGCAACGCGCGCGTGATCCCGAACGACAACCTCGGCTTCATCCGCTGCCCGCGCGACGTCGCCGGCTGCAACAGCGATCCGAACACGAACCAGTCCGGCCAGACCTTGGCTGATGCCAACCTTCTGAAGATCCGCGTCACGTACGGCCTCCCGCAGGAAAAGCAGATGCCGATGGCTGGCCGGTTCTACACGTGGGCGCTGGCGAAGATGAATCCGAACGATACGGATGCGTTTCGAAGCTCGCTCGTACAACGTGGCCGCATTCCGCTCGTTGCGCACACAACAGTGCGCATGATGAGCCCGCCGATCGAAGGTGGTAATGGATCGAACCCAGGGCCGGGCAACAATGGCAATCCGCAAGACCCTGGGCCTGCGCCAGGGGGCAATCCGCTACCCGCCTGTCCGTTTTGGGATCCGAGCTGCGCAAGTTGTCCGGACGGCGTTAGCACGCCCGGGTGCCGCCCCGAAACATGTGCTGCCCCTGCCCTGTGAACCTTACTTCGATGGAGACGCCTATGGCATCGACGGATCGCAGTCATTCATGGCTGGTAGTAGCGGTCGACGCGCTAGGGTGGTTGCGCCCGATACTGTGGGCGGTGATCGCATTCGCGCTCTGGTTTGTGCTGATCGCGCCAGCACGTGCCGATCTCTTTCCTTTCCCCCCACCGGGCACCGGCTGTCCACCCAACACGTCCTGCATCCCTGGCGGCTTGCCCGGTGGCGGCAACCCCGGACAGTGCACGCCGAATCCGAACGGCGACCCGGGCTGCAATGGCGCCGGCAATCCGGTCGACATCATCACAGGTAACAAGTACCAGCATGAAGTGGATCTGGCACCGCTGCCCGGTGAGCTCAGCCTGCACTTCGCGCGTCACTACAACAGCAACAGCACGCATCGCGGTTTGACGGGCATCGGCTGGCGCAGCAGCTATGAAGTGGCGCTGGTCGATCTGGGCAGTGCGTTGCAGATCATTGATGCCGACGGCCGCCGGCTGACGTTCGATCGTCATCCCGATCAACCGAGCCTGTGTGTGAGCGCAAGGCCTGAAGACGGGCGCGTGATTGTCGATGACAGCGACAAGGACTCCGCGGGCCGCACAACGAAACTCGCTGCTCGCACCTACCGCTGGCAACGACTCGATGGCAGCGAGTACATCTTCAGCGGCGGCGGCGGCGACGGTCATCCACTGCAGTCGATCCGCGCGGCCAGCGGCGCCACCACGACGCTCACCTACCTGGGCGGCGCGCTCGACAGCGTGCGCGATGCGCAAGGCCGCACGCTGCGCTTCATCTACAGCCGCCCGGTAGCAGCCGGCAGCACGCGTTACCGGATGCTCGCGCTTTCCGCTATCGATACGCCGGTCGGCCGCATCAGCTACAAGCACGACGAGAACGGCCGCCTGCAAACGGTGACTCAACCCAGTGGCCTGGTGCGCCGCTATCACTACGAAGCCGAGCGGCAAGGCACAGCGGCCAATACCTGGGCGCTGACCGGCATCAGCGTCGAGCATGTGCAAGACGGCCAGCCGCGCGTCGAACGCCTGGCGACCTACACCTACAACGCGCACGGTCGCGCCGTACGCACGCAGCATGTGGGCGGCGACGATTTGAAGCTCGAGTACGGACCGCGCGCGGCGACCACGATCACTACCGGCGACGGCGCGCGCACCGTGTATCGCCACGCGCTGGTGGCGGGTCAGTGGCAGACAGTCGAGGCGATCGGCCCGGGCTGCGCCACGTGTCCGGCATCGAACGTGCGCTATCGGTATCGCATCGATGGTCCGCAGGCCGGTCAACTGGAAGCCACGCTGCAGCTGGATACGAGGGGCAGACCGGTGCAGCAGCAGCGGGTCGCCATCGATGCATGGGGCCGGCCGACCCGAGTCGAGCTAATTGCCTACGTTAACGGCAAGCCAAACCGGCAAGCGCAGACGCCAGCAGTGGTGCTGCGCGTGCAGTACGAGACGGTGCTCCCGGACGGATTCAGCAGTGCGCTCAGCGCGGCACAGTACGCCGCGTTGTGGCGACCTCGCTTGGTCGCGCGCCCCAGCGAGGTGGCTGGCTTCGAGCTCACCACTGCCGTCTCGTACAACGCCTACCTGCAACCGGTGGCGATCACCGAAACCGGCGCCAGTCCGCTCGACGACAACGGCAACGTCGCGCCGAGCCGAATCACCCGCACCACGTCATTCACGTATGCATGGATCGCCAACGCCAGTCGCTTGATCACACTCGATGGACCGTTGCCTGGAAGCGCTGATACCCGAACGTTTCACTACGACGAGCTAGGCCGACTGCGCGTGGTGCAGCATCCGGCCGCCGATCTGCAGGAGCGTTACGCCTACGACGAAGCCGGCCGAATCGTCTGGCGCTTGCCGCTCGATGCCGTACCGGTGCGCACCGCATTCGATGCGAGCGGTGAGCCGAGTGCCTGGCAGCGCGGCGACGCCAGAGTCTCGATCGCGCGCGACCCGTTGGGCCGGCCGTTGCGCATCGAGTTGCCCGACGGCGAGGTTCGTTGGGTTGGCCACGGCGGCCCGGGCGGACTCGGCGCCGTGATCTCGAACCGCGGCTGGGGACAGTGGCGAGTGCCGACGCTGCAGGCTGCGCAGTATTTGTTCGCCAACGACACAGCGCGCAGCTCTGAACAGGCATCGTCTGCAACCGCTGCCGGCTCATCGCCGACTTCGGCATGGGGCTCGGTCACCACGCAGCGCGACGACTTTGGCCGCCTTGTGACGCTGCGCACACCAACGACGGGGTTGGAGGTGCGCCGCTACGACCTCGCTGACCGCCTGATCGAACGCCGCTTCGCCGATGGCGGCATCTGGCGCTACGAGCGCGACGCCGCCGGCCGCGTAGTGGCGCATGCGGTCGCCGCACCGAATGCGCCCACCGTGATCACGAGCGTGCGGTGGTTCGGCGCTTACCCGATTCGGGTTGAACATCCGAACGAGACTGAAACACGCCGCTTCGACGCCGCCGGCCGCGTGGCCGAACGCTCGATCGAACGCAACAGCGGCGTGCGCTTTGCTGAACAGTTTGCATACGACGCGGCCGACCGCTTGCTGACCCACACGCTGCCGGAGGGCGGCGCACTGAACTACACCTGGGGCATCGGCGCCCAGCTGCGCGCGATCGACTATCGCTCGCCGCTCGGTGCCACGCAGTCGTTGATCGCACCACTGCCAAGGCATGACGTTGACACGGGCGCTCCCACTTCTGCCCAAGCCGTGCGCACCGCGGTGCCCGGCGTTCAAGGCAAAGGCATCGCAACGCCGGCCTCAGGTGGTTACCGATACGGCAATGGCATCGAAGCACGCTGGCAACTAGACGCTGCTCGGCAACTTGCTTCATTAGAGCATCGCGCTACGGCGGTTGCGGGCAGCGCGCGCGCGTCGTGGTGGCAGTCGTTGTTTGCATGGTTGCCTGCTGCCTGGGCCGCCTCTGAAGGGACACTGATCGATGCATGGCGCTACGACTACGACGCCGCCGGGCGCATGGACGCACGCACCGACGTGCTGGAAGATGCAACGCAGAACTTTGGCTACGACGCGCTCGGTCGGCTTGCGGTATCGGAGCGGCAATCGAACCCCGCCTCCGGTCCAGCGGCAGCCCACGTACCTGCTGCGGACTTCAACGCGCTCGAGTACTACGCCTATGATGCGCACGGCAACACGTTGGGGCGACGAGCCGGCACGCACGATTTTGACTTCCGCAGCGCTGCGATCGAGCGCAATACGAGCGGCCTGCCGCACCGCATCGGCAACCGCACCCTCATCTACAGCGCGGACCGCCGCCTTACCGAGGTCACCGAAGCAGGTCAGTTACTGGCGCGTTACCGGCACAACACGAACGGCGAGCGCATCGGCAAGCACGATGTGGCGCACCGCGCGACCGACTACCTGTACGCGCGACAGCAACTAGTGGCCGAAACGGTTCCGAATCATCCCGCTTTGCTTGCGCGCCGCTACGTGTACGCGCACAACGTGCCGGTGGCCATGATCGACTATCCGAACGGACAGCGCTTACGTGCACAAGGCCCGGCAGACACCGGCCCCGTAGCGCGTGCGTCCGATTACGGGCAGGCACTGCTGGCT
>JACCSD010000059.1 GCA_013813185.1 Burkholderiaceae bacterium | reverse complement strand
GGTTTGTAGCTGCGCCACAGGCTCATGATGTCGTCGGTGGCGCCTTTCATCCATCGATAGTCGACCATCGGGTCCCACGGCATGTCGTTCTGCAGCCACTCATGCGCGTCGGGACTCTCGGCCGAGTCCTTCATGTCGTAACCGGCACAGAACGCTCGCCCCGACCCCTGCATGATGATCACGTGCACTTCGTCGTCGGCATTGGCGAGCTCGACCGCGCGGCGGATCTCGCCCGGCATCTGCGGTGAAATTGCGTTGAGCCGCTCGGGCCGATCCAAAGTGATGCGGGCGACGCGCGGATTCTTGGCGTCCTTGCCGTACAGCAACGTGCCGAATGTCTCGGTCATCGACTTGCTTTGCTTGGGCTCAAAGACGCGCTCAGAAAATCTTTCAGGATCGGATCGCCCGACAGCGTCTCACTGCTTTTCCAGTCGAGAAACTCAGGGTGCCACTGGACCGCGTTCACGCACGAGCTCCCGGTCCAGCGCATCGCCTCGATCATTCCATCGTCGGGCGACGTTGCTTCGACGGTGAAGCCGTCGGCCAGTTTCTTGACCCCCTGATGATGAACACTGTTCACACGCGCCCGAGTAACGCCGGGGTATAGATCGGCCAGACGTGTTCCGGATACGAACTCGATTTCGTGAAAATTCTGGTCGTAGAGTTCAGCGTCGCGATGTGTGCCGCTGCCCGGCTGTTGCGTCGTGATGTCCTGGTACAGCGTGCCGCCGAACGCGACGTTGATCACCTGCAAACCACGGCACACACCGAGCACCGGCTTGCCGGCATCAATAAACGCGCGCAGCAGCGCGATTTCATATTCGTCGCGCACGCGATCGCCGCTCCATTCCGGTTTCAGCGGCTCTTCCCCGTAGCTGCCAGGCCAGACGTCGGACCCCCCGTGCAGCACAAGGCCGTCGAGCATCGATGCGTAGTCGTGCAGCGTCACGTCGCCACGCTTCGTTTGCCCTTCCGGTGACGGAATCACCAGCGCCAGCGCGCCGGCCGACTGCACCCAGTGCACGATCGACTGCTCGACGTATTGCAGCGTCTTGCCGGTGAAGATCGGACGCTTCGCGTCGGCGTGAAAAAAGCACACCGAAATGCCGATACGAGGCCTTGCTTTCATGGCGCGGTCTTCACATCGCCTGCTCGAAAAAGCGCGCGAAGTCTTCGCGCGTGCAAGGGCGGGGATTGGTCTGGTGGCAGATGTCCTTTTCCGCGATGTCGACCAGCGCCGAGATCTGACTGGATTTCACGCCGACCGCGGATAACGAGGGCGCGATACCGATCTGGCGCTTCAAGTCCATCAACCACGGCACGAAATCTTCTGCGCTACCCGCGCCCGCCACGTGCGCCAGCTCGGCGAACTTGGCGTGCGCGGTGTCGAGATTGAACCGCATCACCGGCTCCAGCATCAGCGCGTTGGCCAGCCCGTGATGCAGATCGCACACCGCGCCGAGTGCGTGCGCGCACGAGTGCACGGCGCCCAGATTCTTCTGAAACGCGATCGCGCCCATCATCGACGCCATCATCATGTCGGCCCGCGCGGTGAGGTTGCGCCCGTCCTTGACCGCGGTCGGCAACGCGCGCGCCGCGATGCGCACGCCTTCGAGCGCAATGCCGTCGCACAACGGATGAAACGCGGGCGACAGATACGACTCGATGTTGTGCGTCAGCGCATCCATGCCGGTCGCCGCGGTGACGGCGGGCGGCAGGTCGATCGTCAGCTCCGGATCGGCAAATACGGCTTTAGCAAGCAGCTTCGGCGAGAAGATCACTTGCTTGACGTGAGTTGTGTCGTCGCTCACCACACTCGAACGCCCGACTTCGGAACCGGTGCCGCTGGTGGTCGGCACTGCGACGATGTAAGGCAGCTCGGCTGTAATCGGCCGCACGTGCGGATGATCCCACGCATACTCGATGACATCGCCTTCGTGCACCGCCATCAGCGCCACGACCTTGGCGACGTCAAGCGCCGCACCGCCTCCGATCCCTATCACGCAGTCGGCCCGATGTGCGCGAAACGCGTCGCGGCCCTGCATCGCCTGCGACGCAGCCGGATTGCCGTGCACTCCGGAAAAAAGGTGGACATCCAACCCAGCGCCAAGACTTACAACGAAATTCTTCAGCACCGGCAGCGCGGCGAGCCCTTTGTCGGTCACGACGATCGGCCGCTTGAAGCCGCGCTCACGCAGATGATCCCCGACGAGCTTGCTCGCGCCCGGACCGAATTGAATGTCGGTAGGAAAAGAAAAGCGTGAAACGGTCATTTGATCATCACCCACCGCAATTCAAGCACATCGCTGGGCCATTGCACGACATCGATGTTCGGCCGCATCACCCACGTCAGCTTGCGCCGATACAGCGGCAGCAGCGGCAGGTCGCTATTCATGATGCGCAGCGCGTCGCCGGTCAGCGTGCGACGCTTTGCGATGTCAGGCTCAACGCGGACCGCATCGATCAGCGCATCGAGCTTCGCGTTCGAGTAGCGGCCGCCGTTGAATGCGCCGCTGCCGGCGCCGTCCCAGGTACGAATGACGTTGTTAAGCATCGCCCACGGGTCGGTGCCGGGCGTCCAGCCGAATTCGAAAAAACTCGACGTCGCCTGTGTCAGCTTGGGAAAGAAGATCGAACTTGGCGACGGCTGAAAGGAGACTCGGAGTCCAACTTGCGCCAGCATTGCGCTGATCGCCTGGCACACTGCCGCGCGAAACGTCACGTTGACGCAATCGAGCGCGACTTCGAAGCCGTCGGCATAGCCGGCTTCTTTCAGCAACGCGCGCGCCGCTGCGGGGTCGTAGCGCAGGCGCTTGTCGAGCTCCGGCACATAGCCATCCACCAGCGGTGAAACGTGGGTGCCGATCGGCGTCGCCTGCCCGCGAAGCACCTTTGCAATGATCGTGTCGACGTCGATCGCGTGGTACACGGCACGCCGCACGCGAATGTCCTTGAATGGATTGCGGCCTTTGACATCGGAGAATTGCAGCTCATTGCGCGACTGATCGAAGCCCAGATACTGCATGCCGATGTCGCTGGTCTCGACCGACTTCAATGACTTGTCGCGCCTGATTCGAGCGACGTCCTGGAACGGCGGATCGACGACAAAATCGACTTCGTTCGACGCCAGCGCGGCAAGTCGCGTAGCGTCGGCCTGAATCACGGTGTAAATCGCTTCGGTCAGATTGCCGATGCCCTTGCCACCCTTGCCCCACCAGTTCGGATTCGCGGTCAGCACGAGCCGCCGGTCCTGCTCGTAGGTCTTCAACACGAACGGCCCGGTGCCGTTGGCGTTGCGCACCGCGTAGGTTTCCTGCTTGCCGTTGTAGTCCTGCGGCAGCATGACGCCGTGCTTTTCCGCCCACGCCTTGCTCATCATCGCAACGAGCACCAGTTTGTCGGGCAGCACCGCATCGGGCGCGGACAGTTGCACGTCGATCGTCAAAGCGTCGACCTTCCGCACACCGGTCACGCCGCGCAGCTGGCTGGCGCGCTGCGAAGTCTTCGTCAGCGCGCGCTCGATCGAAAACACCGCATCGTCCGCGGTGAACGCCGCACCATCGTGAAACTTCACGTCCGGCCGCAGTTTGAAGCGCCACACGGTGGGTGCGGTCGCCTGCCACGACACCGCGAGCGACGGCTCGAGCTTGAAGCTCTGATCGCGATTGACCAGCCCTTCGTAAATCTGGGTAACGACCCGCGTCTGATACAGCAGCGCGAGCGAGTGCGGGTCGAGCGAGTTGGGATCGAACGCGCTCGCGAAGCGCAGCGTCTTTGCGTACGCGGGTGCAAACGCCAATGCCGAGGACAGCAGCGCGACGGAGATCAATCGTGCTGGCAAGCGTTAGCTCCGCTTCTTCACTTTGTGCGGCCCGGCGGTGCCGAGCCCAACGCGCGCGGCTTCCGTATCGATGATCGAAGACGCGGCCACGTTGGCGAGGTTCACATCCGGTCCCAACGCAACGATCAACGCCTTCTTGATGTCTTCGATGTCGCAGCTTCGCACGTCGCTGATCCACGGGCCGGGCAACTCGATCATGACGCGCGACATATCGAGCGAGCGCGTCAAAAGGTCGATCGTGCGCGTGCGCAGCTTGCCTTTTTCGATGAGCTCGGCGGCTTCGACCAGCACGAGCGCAGCGCCTGCGTCGAAGCACGTCTCGGCCTGGCTGATTAGCAGCGCGGGCTTGCTCAACGTTTCCTTCGAACCGACCTCACCATAAACGATCAGGCCCGCGGCCGCTGCGTTGCGAATCTGCGCACGGCGCTGGGCTTCGGTGAGCGGTACGACATTGTCGGAGATCTCGATCGCCTTGAAGCCGAGCGCAAGCGCTTCGGCGTAGTAGTCCGGGAGTGCCCGCGCGCCTTGGCTGGCAAACACGTATTCGTGAAACTGTCCGCCGAGAAAGGGCTGGATGCCATTGCGCCGATACAGCCGCAGCTTGTCGAGCAAGACCTTGCGCGGATACAGCCGCGCAGTGCCGGTCTTGATCTTCGCAAGATCGATGTACGCACCGGCCAATTCGACCAGGTCTTGCGTGTAGGCCAGTGGCAAGCCATCGTCCAGCACCATGGTCTGCCCCGAGCGGCGCGGCTTGCGCGTCGAGCGTTCGCGCGGCAGCGGAACAAAATCGAAAGGTGCGCGTGGCGTGGATTTTTTGGCTGCAGGCATGTCGCCTATATAGTACTGACGGACTCCAATTCCGAAAGCTCTCAAGAACAGATGGCTGTGCCCGCTCGCAATCTGCTGGTGATCATGTCCGACGAGCACAACCCGAAAGTGCTCGGCAGTGCCGGGCATCCGGTCATTCACACGCCGAATCTGGATGCCCTCGCGGCGCGCGGCACTGCATTTAGCTCGGCTTACACCACCAGCCCGGTGTGCATCCCCGCACGCGCCGGCTTCGCCTGCGGCAAATACATTCATCAGATCGGCTTCTGGGACAACGCCGATGCCTATGACGGCTCAGTGCCGTCGTGGCACCACCTGTTGCGCGAACGTGGCCACCGCGTGGTGTCGATCGGCAAGCTGCATTACCGGCTCGCGGGCGAAGACCACGGCTTCAGCGAAGAGCAGATCGCGATGCACATCTACCAGGGCAAGGGCGACTTGCTCGGTTTGATTCGCGACGACATGCCCGCGCGCGGCAACTCGAAGAAGATGATCGCGATGGCCGGGCCGGGCGAGTCCACCTACACGTTCTACGACAAGGACATCTGCTCGCGCGCGCAGGTATGGCTGCGCGAAGAGGGCGTGCGCAAGGCCGACAAGCCATGGGCACTGTTCGTGTCGTTCGTGGCGCCGCACTTTCCGTTGACCGCACCGCCCGAGCATTACTACCGCTACTGGAACCAGGAGCTGCCGCTGCCCAAGCAGTACGCGCGTCAGCAGCGCCCGCGTCACCCCTATCTCGTCGACTACAGCAGCAACTTCAACTACGACGATCACTTCGAGTCGCTGCGCGACGTCAAGAAGGCGCTGGCGGGATATTTCGGTTTGGTTTCGTACCTCGACGAAAACATCGGCAAGGTACTCACGACGCTGCGCGACGCCGGGCTCGAAGACGACACGGTCGTGATGTACACCAGCGACCATGGCGACAACCTCGGCGCGCGTGGGCTGTGGGGCAAGTCCACGATGTACGAAGAGGTGGCCGGCGTGCCGTTGATATTGGCCGGCGCAGGGATTCCGCAGGGCAGGCGCATCCCTACGCCGGTCAGCCACGTCGATGCCTTTCCGACGCTGCTCCAAATTGCCGGCGAGAAGATACCGGCGGGTTATCCGGGCGTGTCTCTGATTGATGTCGCCCATGGTGCGCAGCCAAGGCGCGCGGTGCTGTCCGAATACCATGGCATGG
>JACCSD010000037.1 GCA_013813185.1 Burkholderiaceae bacterium | reverse complement strand
CTTTAGCCCTGTTTCGCGCCGGCTTGGCGAGTACCGCAGTGGTCGGCACTTTAGTGCCCGACGACGTAGGCGGCGCAGCTGCGCCAGCCGCTGCTGCATGTCACCTTAACGCGAAAATATGATGCGCTCGTTGCGTAACAGCCGCGCCTGGGCCGCGAGTGCGAGGGCCGTTATGCCAAGCGCCATGCCGCCAGGCAGCAGGATGTCGACCGCAGTGATGGTCTCGCCGCGCAGCGCTCGCATCATCACTGCTTGCTGCGCCATCGCCGGAACGAACAGCTGCCACGCGGCGTCGCGGATTGATATGAACAGCGGCACGATCGGCGTGAAATTGACCAGCATTGCCAGATATGTGGCGTACGTTTGCGCTTCCTTGTGGCTGCGGCCGTAGGTGGCGGCCAGCATGTTGAGCGACGCGATCATCGCGGAAAAGGGCAGCAGCATCACGATGAACAGCGCGAACTCGCTGAATCCGAACTGCATCAGCGCCGACAGATTCTCACTGCGTATGAACTGCATCGCAGTCTTGAAACCGATCAACGTCAAGATCACGACAGCGGCAGAGCAGAGCGCCACGACTGCCCATTTTCCGAGTACGACGGCGCCGGCCGCGACCGGATTCATCAGCAGCGGCTCGAGCGAGCCGCGCTCGCGTTCGCCGGCGGTGACGTCGATGGCCACGCTGATCGCGCCGGCCACTGAACCGAGCAGCGCCAGCCAGGGAATCAAGAACAACAACTGGGCGCCGCGTGCCTGACTACTCGCGACGTTGATCTCTTCGACCTCGACGGCGGCCAGCACCTGCGGACTGACGCCGCGTGCGAGCATTCGCTGCACGCCCAGTTCACGCGCGAAGCCGCGCACGGCGTTCAGGGTGGCGCGCGTTGCCGGCTGCGCGCGGGTGGCGGTTTCGTCGAATGTGACGGGCAAGCGGATCGTCTCGCCGGCAGCCAGCCGCTGCTCGAACTGCTCTGGCACTACGATCACCGCATTTTGCAAACGCCCCGACTTGATTTGCGCCGCGTAATCGTCGGGCGCGTCCTTGACCATCGCGCCCGCGCGCTGCAGAAAGTTGATCAGCGTCGGCGCTGCGATGGCATTGGCAACGTAAATCTCGCGCTTCGCCGCACCTTCTTCAACGCTCGAAATAAAGATCGACAACAAAAACAACGTGAGTGGTCCCACGAGAATCGAAGTGACCAGCACGATCAACCAGGTGCGACGGTCGCGCAGCGCGTCGGTCAGCTCCTTGCGAAATACGGTCGACGTGGTGCTCACTGAACGGGCGCGCCTTCGACCTCGTACGCCAGCTTGACGAACGCGTCCTCGAGCGATTCGGTGCCGGCTGCAGCCCGGATCGACTGCGCGTTGCCGTGCGCCACGGTGCGGCCGCGCGCGACGATTACGATTTCGTCGGCCAGCTGCTCGACCTCCTGCATGATGTGCGACGAGATGACGATGCACTTGCCGCTGTCGCGCAGGTGCAGCAGCAGCCGGCGCAGTGCGCGCGTCGAAACTACATCGAGGCCGTTGGTGGGCTCGTCGAGAATCAGATGGTGCGGGTCGTGAATCAACGCGCGCGCAAGTGCGACCTTCAATCGTTCGCCGGTCGAAAAACCCTCGACGCGGCGCTCCAGCAACGAGCCCATGTCGAGCAGCTTCGCCATCATTGCGAGGCGCTCGCTGCCAAGCTGCGCCGGTACGTTGCGCAATCGCGCGTAGTACTCGACATTTTCGCGCGCGGTCAGGCGCGTATAAAGCCCGCGCGCGTCGGACAGCACGCCAAGCTGCGCGCGCACTGCACGCGTATCACTTTGCACGTCGATCTCGCCCACCCGCGCGACGCCGCGATCCGCACGTACCAGCGTGCCGATGATGCGCAACGTGGTTGTCTTGCCTGCGCCGTTCGGACCGAGCAGGGCGGTAATGCGGCCGTCGTCGGCGGCGAATGACACGTCCTCGAGTGCGACCACGCGCGCGCGTTTGCCGTCAACCTTGGCGTCGAATGATTTGGCGAGCTCACTGACTTCAATCATGGACTTCGGTCACGGCTTGCGATCATGGCTTCGTCCGTGGCGCCGCAGCAGGGTCTAGCGCGACAAAGAAGCTCGGCGCCGGTATTCGCGCCAAACAGTCGCCGTCGACGCGTTCGAACGACGCGTCGCGCACGAACCGCGATACCAGCATCGGAGCGCAACCTTGAGCGCTTATGCCGTGGCCGAGATTGGGAGCGATGACGTGCTTTGCGTTGCCGAGCCGTTGTGCGACCGAGTCGCCATGGCGCGTTGGCGTAGCAGGGTCGAGCCCACCGGAGAAGATCAGCACCGGGACTTTCGACGCCGGCACCGAATAGAACTCGGGTGGCACTGCACGCGAAGGCACGAGGCGGCATGCTTGCCGATACAGGTCGGCAAACGCAGAGCCGAAACGCAGTGGGCTCCCCTGAGCCGCGGCCGCGGCGTCGATGCGCGGCAGGTCCTCGGCGCAGATCACAGCGAAGTGCATACCGACCGCAAAGTTTTCGCTGACGCTGCCGCTGATCGCGGCACTCAGCGCGAC
>JACCSD010000033.1 GCA_013813185.1 Burkholderiaceae bacterium | reverse complement strand
ACGGCAGCAAGCAGTTCGGCAACTTTGGCGCGCCGCTGAGTTGATCCGCTCGGAGCGTGCAGACGCAGCGGATCCGCCACCGTCTGATAGATGGTCCGCCGCGGATTCAGGCTCGCGTAGGGATCCTGGAACACGATCTGCACCAGCCGCGGAATGCGGCGTTGCTCCGCCGAATTGGGCTTCGCCACATTGCAGTCCGCGAGGCGGATCGAACCGCTGGTAGGTTCCACAAGGCGCACCAGACATCGCGCCAGCGTTGACTTGCCGCAGCCCGACTCACCCACCACTGCCAGCGTCTGGCCGTCATCCAGAGTCAGCGAGACGCCGTCCAATGCATGCACGACATCCCCGCGGCCGAACATCGAGCGCCCTACCGGATAGTGCTTGACCAGCTCGGAGATCTGCAGCAGCGGCTGCGTGTTCATGCGCTCTGATCCGCCACGAGCGATGTCGCAACAACGCGCACACAGCGCACCGATCGTCCCGGACCGAGCTCGACTAACGGCGGCTCGTCGCGGCAGATTTCAAGCGCGAACGGGCAACGCGGTGCGAAGGTGCAACCGCGCGGCATCGCATAAGGCGACGGCACCGTGCCCGCGATCTCCGGCATCGCCGCGCCGCTTGACCCCTCCCACTTCGAAACCTTAATCAGTCCCTGCGTGTAGGGATGCTGCGGATCGCCGAAGAGGTCGCGTGCCGTCGCCTCTTCCACCTTGCGACCGGCGTACATCACCACCACGCGGCGCGCGGTTTCCGCCACGACTCCGAGATCGTGCGTGATTAACAGCACCGACATCCCCAGAGTGCGTTTGAGTTCGAGTATCAGGTCGAGCACTTGCGCCTGGATCGTTACGTCGAGCGCCGTCGTCGGCTCGTCGGCAATCAGCAGCTTCGGCTTGCACGCCAGCGCCATCGCGATCATCACGCGTTGCCGCATGCCGCCGGACAGGTTGTGCGGATATTGGCGCACGCGCGTCTCCGGAGCGGGAACACGCACAAGCCGCAGCAATTCGATCGATTGCTCGAGCGCCTGCTTCGCGCTCATGCCAAGATGCAGCGTCAGGACTTCCGAGATCTGGTCGCCGATCGTGTGCACCGGATTGAGCGCCATCATCGGATCCTGGAAGATCATCGAGATGTCGCGGCCTCGCACCTGCCGCAGTTCTGCGTCGTTCAGTTTGACGATGTCCGTGCCATTGAACCGAATCTCGCCGCTGGCGATACGACCCGGCGCGCCGATCAGGCGCAGCAGAGCGAGCGCCACGGTACTCTTGCCCGATCCCGATTCGCCGACCAGCGCGACCGTGTCGCCTTCGTGGATGTCGAACGACAAATCCTCGACGGCGCGAACCACGCCCCGCGAAGTAGGAAAGTGCACCGAAAGATTGCGCACGCTCAACAAAGGCGCACTCATCGCGGCCTCAACTTCGGGTTCAGTGCGTCGTTCAGGCCCTCGCCGGCGAGGTTGATCGCCATCACCGTCACGACGATCAGAATTCCCGGGATCGCGGCCATCCACCACGCAGTGCGTAGCGCCGTCCGGGCGACTCCGATCATGTAACCCCACGAAACAAGATTCGGATCGCCCAGCCCGAGAAACGAGAGGCCCGATTCAGTCAGGATCGCCGTCGCCACCATCAAGGTCGAGACGACGACGACCGGAGGCAATGCGTTGGGCAGCAACTGGACCACGATGATTTCCCACGTCGGCATGCCCAGCGCGCGGCAGGCCTGCACATACTCGCGTTCGCGTTGCGCGATGAATTCGCCGCGCGTCAAACGGGCGACCGAAGGCCACGAAACCACCGCAATGGCAGCCGTGATGCTGAACAATGACGGCGAAAAAATCGCGACCAGCACGACGGCGAGAATGAACGACGGAATCGTCAGGAAAAAATCGGTCGTGCGCATCAGCACATCGTCGATCAAGCCGCCGTAATACCCGGCGAGCGCTCCGAGTGCGACGCCGACAACGGTGGCACACAGCGATGCAACGACGCCGATGATCAGCGATACCGATGCGCCATGAATAACGCCGGCCAGGATGTCGCGGCCCGAAACGTCGGTGCCGAGAGGAAAATCTCCGAACGGCGGCATGAACGGCCGGCCGATCATGTCAAATGGGTCCACCGGATAGAGAAACGGTCCCACGAAGGCGACCAGGCTGATGACGATCAGCACCACGAGGCCAACCACCGCCGCGCGATTTTGCGCGAACCGCCGGAAAAAATCGGCGAATGCGTTCATCGGTGCACGATGCGCGGATCGAGAAAGCCGTACGTCAGGTCGGCCGCCAGGTTGGCGAGCACCACCACAACCGAGGAAATGAAAAGTATTCCCAGCAGAAGATTGAGGTCGCGCTGCAGAAGAGAATCGAAGACCAGCCGTCCCAGCCCCGGCCAGCCGAACACTGTTTCAACCAGCACCGAGCCACCGAGCAGATGTCCGAACTGCAGTCCGGCGAGAGTGACAACCGGCAACAGCGCGTTGCGCGCCGCGTGGCGCCATGCGATACGCCGCTCGGGAACGCCCTTGGCGCGTGCGGTCGTGATGAAATCAAGCGTCAACACCTCGAGCATCGAGGCCCGCATCAGGCGCGTATAGATTGCGACGTAGAAGAGCGCCATCGTGATGACCGGCAGCACCAGGTGGCGCGCCACGTCGAGCGCGTAGTCGAGCCCGGTGTAGTTCGCGCGCACATCGGTCATGCCGCCCGACGGAAGAATGCCGAAGGTGATCGAGAAAAGAACGATCAGCATCAGCCCGAGCCAGAATGCCGGCATCGCATAGACCACCAGCGCCATCGTCGACAGCAGGTTGTCGGCCGCGCGTCCGCGATTTTTCGCCGCGGTTACTCCGAAGAGCATACCGAGCGCGATGGCCAGAGCAATCGACGGAATCATCAGCAGCAATGTGGCCGGCAAGCGGCTCATGATCAACTCCGTGACCGGCCGCTGGTAGATGAACGAGTAGCCGAGATCCAGCGTCACCAGCTTGGTGACGTAGATGACGTATTGCTCGAACACGGTCTTATCAAGGCCGAACTCGGTGCGCAACTGGGCCACGAATTCCGGCGTCGCGTGACCGGACTGCCCGGCAACGATGTCGGCCGCATCTCCCGGCGCCAGTTGCAACAGCAGAAAGTTCATCGTCGCAATGGCGAGCAGCACCGGCAGCAGTTGCACGGTGCGCCGTAGGATGTACCGCAGCACGACTGTCTTTCAGAACGAATTCAGAAGGCAATGAGGGCGAGCGCGATCGAAACCGCAGCCCGCCCTACGAGCACATCAGTCGACCCAAACCGAGTCCCAGTTGGTGTACATCGAGATGCCGTTCGTTATCAGCCCGTGCACCCGCTTGTTGTACAGGTGCGAGTAAGCGATTTCGACCAGGAAGATGACCGGCAACTCGTCGGCGAGAATCATCTGAATCTCATCGAGCATCGCCTTGCGCTTGGCCGGGTCGGTCTCTACGGCGCTTTTATCGAACAACTCGTCCACGCGCGGATTCTTGTATCCCATCGAGTTCGTGAACGATGCGCCCTTCTTGATATTCGACGAAACGAAAGCGCGCTGCACGCCGATCGCAGGATCAGAATAGTTGTGCGTGAAGTTATTGGTCATCTGATAAGACCAATCGTTGTAAACCGCCTTCAACCATCCACCGAGATCGGCGCTTTGCGTTTCCGCCTCGATCCCGAGCTTGCCCAGCTCCTGCTTCGTGTACTCGGCCAGCCGCACGAACGACTCGCCATAGGGCGTGAAGTGTTGCGTCATCTTGAAGCGAACGCCGTTTGCTCCACGCGGAAATCCAGCCTCGTCCAGCAGTTTGTTGGCGCCGGCAATGTCGTAGCGGAACGGCTTCAGTGACTTGTTGTAAAGCTCCGGATTGCCGCTGACAATCGGGCCAGTCGCGGGCTTGCCCTGTCCGTACCAGATCACGTCAACGATCCGCTTGCGATCGAGAGCCATGCTGATCGCCTTGCGGACGCGAACGTCACTGAGCGGCTTCTCACGCAGGTTGACCTCGAGCCAGAGCAAGGGGCCGAGCCCCGCCGCGCCCTCGTTGCTGAGCGCGATATGAGGCAGCTTTGCCAGCCGCGCAATCTCGGCCTGCGGTACCGCATTCATCGGCGCCAGATCGATCTCGCCGGTTTCGAGTGCAATCGCGCGCGCCGCACCGTCCGGGATCGCCCGAAAGATGACCTGGTTCAGATACGGACGGCCTTTTTTCCAGTAATTGGCATTGCGTTCGAGAATGATATGGCTGCCCTTCTTCCACTCCTTAAATTGGAACGGGCCGGTGCCGACCGGCTTCGACATGAAGTCCGCCTGCCGCACGTTCTTGGCGTCGCTGGTATCAACCGCAGCCATGATGTGCTGCGGCAGAATCGGCGATTCGCTCGGCTGAAATGCTTTGAGGAAGTAAGGCACCGGCTGCTTCAGCCTGAACACGACCGTGTGAGCATCCGGTGTGTCGATCCCGGCCAGTTCGCCGTAGTACACCCGGCCGCGGGAGTGATACGGCGCGACCAGTTTCTCGATCGAGAATTTGACGTCGGCGCTGGTAAACGGCTTGCCGTCGTGCCACTGCACGCCCTTGCGCAGCTTGAAGGTGTAGGTCTTGCCGTCGGGCGCAACGGTCCACGATTCCGCCAGGCCCGGCAACGGAGCGAGCTCCGGCCCCTTGTATTCCAGCAGACTCTCGAAGATTTTGGTCGAGATCAACGCGACCGGAACCGCTGTGGTCGCGATCGTCGAAAGCGCCGACGGCTCGGGCTGGTAGCTGAACGTCAACGTTCCGCCCCGCTTCGGCTCCTGAGCGGTCAACGTCGCCGAGCTGAGCAGAGCTCCTAAAGCCAGAACCAGATGTCGATGCATTTTCCTCATGGTGTGTCCTTTTATATCTTGGCGCCTACATCGCGCCGTTCGTTGCGACCTGCTTTAGCGATCAAAGCGGCCGGTGCTTTAGCTGCTTCGACTTGATCCAAGTTCTTCAGAAACTGCTGCAGCGAGCGCCGCATCCGGCGGCCACTCGCCGTGATGTGCCGGTGCATGGCGCGCCCGGCCGCGTCCGCATCCCGCGCGGCGAGGTGTCTGACGATGGCGTGATGTTCGACGTTCGAGATGACAACCGCGTGTCCCTGCCCGAGCGTTCGGCGCCGGAACAAGATCAACTTGTTGATCAACATGCGGTAGCAGCCGGCAAATTCCCTGCTCTCGGAAAATTCGGTCAGCTTTTCATGGAACTGCACATTCGATTCGTGATAGCTCTCGACATCGCCGCTCGTAGCTTGTTCACCCATCCGCTGTACCAGCGCCCGCAATTCCTCGATTTGCTGCGCGGTGATCCGCACCGCCACCCGCCGACAGATCAATTCCTCCAATGATGCGCGGATCTCATAGATGTCCGCCGCTTCGTCAAGCGTGATCTCGCGCACCGTCACGCCGCGATTCTTTTCGAACTTCACGAGATCGGCTTCCTCGAGTGTGCGCAGCGCTTCGCGCACCGGAGCGCGGCTCACACCGAGCCGCCGGGCGATTTCGATTTCGTTGATACGCTCGCCGGCTCGCAACTCGCCGGTCAGGATCAACCGCTCGATTTCCCGCTGCACCAGCCGCTGCACCGTCTCATTGCGCAACAGTGCCAGCCGCGCACCTGGACTTAGCATGTCCATTTGTAAACATTACCTTTGTCGAATGTCTACAATCTACAGTTGACCATTGAAGCCTGTCAAACCATTCTCGCGGGACAGGTTAACCCCAAGGAGCTTGCCTGGACTCGGCCGTCTTCACCGCCGTCGTTGCGGCAGCAGCACTGCACGCCGGGTGGAACGCATTCGTAAAAATCGGCGCTAGCCCGCTGGTGTCGCTGGCGATGATCTCGATGTTCTCCGGCATGGTTGGGGCGATTGCCATCCCCTGGTTGGGCCTGCCCGACGCTCGCGCACTCCCCTGGCTTGCGCTAAGCGTTTTCTTCCATACCGGGTACCGCTGGTTTCTGGCGCGCGCCTACACGTGGGGCGACCTCGGCCAGGTCTATCCACTGGCCCGCGGAACCGCTCCGCTGCTGGTCGCGCTGATCGGCATATGGGTGCTGGACGAAACGCTGCACCCTCTGACCCTGCTCGGAATCGCGATCTTGAGCGCGGGGATCATGGTGATGGCATTTCGGGGCGGGCGCCCGGCGGTGCATCTGGGAGCACACGCCGTTCTGTTCGCACTATCGACTTCGGCGTTCATCGCCGCTTACACCGTTGTCGACGGTCTGGGCGGCCGCGCCAGTGCATCGCCGCACATCTATGCCGCGTGGCTGTTGTTTCTCGACGGCATCGCCATCTTCCTGGTGTTGCTGGCCGCGCGGGTGCCCGAGCTCGCAACATCGCTGAAGCGCTTCTGGAAGCCTGCGTTTTTCGGCGGCCTGATGTCGGCCGCGGCCTACTGGATAGCAATCTGGGCAATGACGAAGGCACCGATCGCGCTGGTAGCGGCGGTGCGCGAAAGCAGCATCCTTTTCGCCGCCCTGATTTCGGTTTTCATCCTGCGTGAACCGCTGTCGGTGTGGCGATCGGTTGCAGCCACGCTGATATTGCTCGGGCTGATCGTTATGCGGCTTGCCTAGTTGCGTACCAGGTGCGCCAGCACACCCGCGAGCACGCGGGCGCCGGCCTCCAGATCTTCGCTCGCGGTGAACTCCTCCGCGTTATGACTGATGCCGTTGGCGCTGGGGACGAAGATCATCGCGCTCTTGAACCGCGTTGCCAGCGACACAGCATCGTGGCCCGCGACCGTCCGCAGACGCATGCTCGAGATATCCGCTTCGTGCGCGACTGCCTCGATCAGTTCGCGCAGCCCGGCATCGAAGTCGGCAACGCGACGATCCGTCGTTTGCGTGACGACCGCCCGGATTCCATTCTGCGCGATCGTTGCCACCGTTGCTGCAAAGCTGCGGCAGGCCGCATCGAGCCGCGCCTGATCGATGTCGCGAAACTCGACATAGACGCGCGCTCTCTCGGCCACAACGTTGGTCGAATTCGGATGGACCTCGATGCGTCCGACCGACGAAAGCAATGCACCCGCCGTAGCGTCGGACTCCGCACGCACCGCGAGCACCAGCCGCGCCGCCGCGAGCAAAGCATCGCGCCGCTCGTGCATCGGGGTGGGACCGGTGTGCGCTGCCCGCCCGGTGAATTCGACGATGAACTTGGCTGTTCCCCAGTTGCCGTCCACCACGCCGATCGTGCGCTGCTCGCGCTCGAGCACCGGGCCCTGCTCGATGTGCGCCTCGACATAGGCCGCCAGCTTTAGCGGCGCGCTGTCGTTTCCCGCATAGCCGATCTTCGCGAGCGCGGCGGCGAGCGTTTCACCCTTTTCGTCCTGCGCTGCAAGAGCCGCCTGCGCCTCGATCGCGCCGGCGAACACTGCACTGCCCATCGTGCTCGGAGCGAAGCGGCTGCCCTCCTCGTTGGTCCAGTTGACGACGCCGACGTTGCACTTCGGTTGCGCCGAACTCGATTTGATCGCACGGGCGACTGCCAGCGCCGCGTGCAAGCCGGCGACCACGCCATACGCGCCGTCGTAGCGGCCGCCGGTGGGCTGGCTGTCCAGATGCGATCCCGTCAACACCAGCGGCGCATCGGCGCCCGCCAGTGGCAGGACGCCGAAAATGCAACCCAACTGGTCGACCGATATCTGCATTCCCTCCTCGCGCAGCCGCCGGCAGAACCAGTCGCGAGCGGCACCGTCGGCATCGGTTGCGGTCGGTCTGCACACACCGCCGTCCGGCGTTGCACCGAAGGTCGACACAGCGTCCATGTCGCGCCGAAACGCCTCGATGTCGATATCCACCTTCTGCATGGTTCCTCTCAATGCGCACCGGCAAAGATCGAAGGCCGCTTGCTGCGCCAATCGAAGATTCGCTCCCACATCGAACAGAGCTGCAGCACGGTCAGTTCATCGAAGCGCCGGGCGACCACCTGCAAACCGACCGGAAGCCCGCTGTCGGACCAGCCGCATGGAATCGACGCGGCGGGTTGTCCGGTCAGATTAAATGGATACGTGAACGGAGTCCAACGCGCCCACGGAACCGGCGGGTCCGGATCCATGTCGGGCGGTCCATCGTCTTGTGCTGCAAACGGTTCGATCGGCACCGTCGGCAGCAGCAGAACATCGAAATCCTCGAACCATTCGGCCACCCGGCGGCAGAAATCGGCCCGCTTCTGCAGCGTGCGGAGATGATCGGCGACACTGATGGCCGACGAGTGCTCGACCATCCTGCGCAATCCCGGATCCAGCTTGCTCCTGGCGTCATCGTCGAGCTGCCGATAAATCGAGCCGCGAGCGGTCCACAGCGCCTCGAAAATCTCGATCGGATCGGACCAATCGGGAATCGTCTCGATGACTTCGATCGGAAGTTCTCGTTTCATTCGGCCGACCGCATCGCGGATGCAGCGATCGACGCTTGGAGCAACGGACTTTCCGAACAGCGCCGGTGCGTATGCGCAGCGTATCGGCGAGTCGCGCCGGCCGAGCTGCTCCAGGGTGGCGATACCGCTGCGAGGCAGGGAGTTGGGGTCGCGCGCGTCCGGGCCGGCCAGCACATCGAGCGCGAGCACGTAGTCGGCCACCGAGTTCGTCATCGGGCCGGCGTGCGACAAATGCTCGGTCGAGCTCACCGGATGAGTAGGAATGCGACCCAGCTGCGCTTTCAGGGAAAACACGCCGCAGAACGCCGCCGGGATGCGCAGCGAACCGCCGCCGTCCGAGCCGAGCGAGATCGGCACCGTGCCGGCGGCAACCGCCACTGCCGATCCCGAGCTCGAGCCACCCGCGGTTCGAGCGGGATCCCACGGGTTGCGCGTGACGCCATACAGCGGCGATTGCGACGATGCCTTCCAGCCAAGCTCTGCCGTCGTGTTCTTGCCGACCAGAATCGCTCCGGCAGCCAGCATCCGCTCGACCGCGGGTGCGGTTTCGACCGACACGAAATCGGCGTACAGATGCGATCCCCGCTGCGTTCGGGTGCCCTGCACGTTGAAAAGGTCCTTCACTGCGAACGGAACGCCGTGCAAAGAACCTTGCATATTGCCTTGCCGCGCTTCGTGCTCCAGCTCAGTGGCACGCGCCAGCGCAGTGTCTGCGAAGACCGCGCTGTACGCGTTCAGATGTTCGTCCGTCGCGCGGATGGCTTCGAT
>JACCSD010000030.1 GCA_013813185.1 Burkholderiaceae bacterium | reverse complement strand
AAACCCGAGCGGCAGATCGGGCGCTTCGTCGCTTGCCCCGTTAGCAATCGGAGCGGGGCGTTCGGCCAGCAGTGCGAGGTAATTGGCAACGGTCTGCGCGACGCCGAACGACGTTTGGTGCGTGGGTGTCAGGCGATAACCCGTGTCGGCTGCCTGTGGATTGATGGTCGACGGCTGCAGAGGCCGCACCGATTGCGCGAGCGCGGCTTGCACCGCGTGCATCACGAACTGGTGAACGCTTGACGAATCTCGAAAGCGGACTTCGATCTTGGTCGGGTGCACGTTGACGTCGACCCGCTTCGGATCGATCGTCAGGTACAGGCAGTACATCGGCTGCGACGCGCCGTGCAAAACGTCGGCGTAGGCTGCCCGCACTGCGTGCGTCAGTACTTTGTCGCGCACGTAGCGGCCATTGACGAAAAAATACTGGGCATCGGCACGCGCGCGGCTCGCGGTCGGTGCGCCGGCCCAGCCGTGCACTGAAGTTCCTGCAGCGCTTTGCTGCACCTCGCGCCGCGCGACCGCGAATTCTTCGGGCATCAGGCGCAGCGCGCGTTCGCGCGGCGGCTGCGCCGGCAACGCGAGCATCGTGCGTCCCTGGTGCGTGACGGTGAAAGCCACCGACGAGTGTGCGGCCGCCGCGCGCTCGACCTGCGTTAAGCAGTGCGCCAACTCGGTGGCCTCGCTGCGCAAGAACTTGCGGCGCGCGGGTGTCTTGTGAAACAGGTCGGCGACCTCGATGCGCGTACCGATTGATCCGGCCGCGGGTTCGATTTCGTCAGAGCCACCGCGCACGCAAAACGCGCTGTCGCTCCCGGTAACGCGTGAAGTGATCGATACGTCGGCGACCGACGCTATCGATGCCAAGGCTTCGCCACGAAAGCCGAGCGACTCGACGCCTTCGAGTTCTTCCAGGCTGGCGATCTTGCTGGTGGTATGCCGCGTCAATGCCAGCGGCAGTTCGTCGCGCGGAATGCCGGCGCCATTGTCGGACACGACGATGCGCTTGATGCCGCCCGCTTCGAGCTTGATGTCGATCTGCGTCGCGCCGGCATCGAGACTGTTCTCGAGCAATTCCTTGACGACCGACGCCGGGCGCTCGACCACTTCACCGGCGGCAATCTGGCTGATCAGTGCATCTGCCAAAGGCCGGATGGCGCGACGGAGCGTGGCGTTCATGTAGGGATTATATGAATGAAGCACGAGCGCTTCAGAGTCTTGCGTCACGTATGATCCCGCGCTGCCACGCACTCCGATTAGCGCGCCGCGCTGCCTGTATTGGCCCCATGGAAGGTATCAACTGGCTCGACCTGTTCACGGCGACCGATCGCTTTCTTTCGGCGATCGTCGAGCGCAACGTGGTGCTCGTCTACGTTGTGCTGTTTTCGATTTTCTTTTCGGAAACCGGTCTCGTGTTCATGGCGTTCCTGCCAGGCGACTCGCTGCTGTTCGTCGCGGGTGCGGTTGCAGCGCTGCCGGCGGTCGAGTTCAAGGGGCTCAACGTTCATCTGCTGGTCATCATCATTGCGGTGGCTGCGATCCTGGGCAACACGCTCAATTATTTTATTGGGGCGTGGCTCGGCAAGAAGGTATATGACGGCACGATCAGCTGGATCGATCAGCACGCGTTGATGAAGACGCACGCTTTTTTCGAGCGGCACGGCGGCAAGACGGTGATGATTTCTCGCTTCGTACCAGTAGTGCGCTCGTTCGCGCCGCTGGTGGCGGGCGCTTCCGGCATGGACTTTCACAAGTTCCAGTTCTTCAATGTAGTGGGCGCTGGGGTGTGGGTCGTGTCGCTGGTCTATGGCGGCTATCTATTCGGCAACATTCCGCTCATTCGTGACAACCTCGGGGTCATCCTGATCGTCGGTATCGCGGCCGTGCTCGGTCCGCTGGTGCTCGCTGCGTTGCTGCGGCTGCTACGGCGCCGCAAGACCGTGCGCGTGCTCAAGTAAGCGGAGTGCGCGCCAGCGGCGGATTTTTCGCGAAGTAGCGCTTGATGCCGGCCAGTATCGCGCGCGCCATTCGGTCCTGATAGTCGTCATCGCGCAGGCGTTTCTCTTCTTCGGGATTGCTGATGAATGCGGTCTCGACCAGGATCGACGGAATGTCGGGCGCTCTCAGTACGGCAAAGCCCGCCTGCTCGACCCGCGGCTTGTGCAGGCGGTTGATGCGCTCGAGCTCGCGTAGCACCGAATTGCCGAGCTTCAGGCTGTCGTTGATCTGTGCCGTGGTCGACAGGTCGAGCAATACGCGCTGCAGTTGGCGGTCTTTCGAAGCCAGATTGATACCGCCGACCCGATCGGCGCTGTTTTCCTTCTTCGCCATGTAGGCCGCGGCCGTACTCGACGCGCCGTTTTCCGACAGCGCGAACACCGATGAGCCACGGGCGTCGGGCCGGATCCACGCGTCGGCATGAATCGAAACGAACAGATCCGCATGCACGGCACGCGCCTTCGCGACCCGCGTACGAAGCGGCACGAAGTAATCGCCGTCGCGCGTCATCGCGACGCGCATCGTCGGGTCAGCGGCGATCATTTCGCGCAATCGCTGGCCAATTTCGAGCGTGACCGTTTTTTCATAGGTCCCCCCGCGCCCGACCGCACCGGGGTCTTCCCCGCCATGGCCAGGATCGATCGCCACGGTGACGATGCGTTGCACTTCGGGCGGTTTGACCGGCGTACTCGGGCGTGGCGTCGTCGATGGTGGTTTGCTCTCGGGCCGCGCCGCATGTTCACGCAGCAATGCAAGCAATGGATCGGGCGGATTGACCGGATACAGATCCAGCACCAGCCGGTGTTGATACGGCCCAACGGGTTCGAGCGAAAACACCTGCGGCTTGATGTCTTCCTTCAATTCGATGACAAGCCGCGCCACCTTCGGCCGGTTCTGGCCGACTCGCACCAGCGCGATGTACGGATCGTTGGCTTCGATCTTGCCGACGAGCTCCTTCAGAGTCGGCGTCAGATCGAGGCCGTCGATATCGACGACCAGCCGTAATGGATGCGCCGGGTCGCGCACCATGAAGTGAGAAAACGTCAGCGGCCCGTCGTGCTCCAGCGTGACTCGCGTGTAGTCCTCCGCGGGCCACACGCGCACTGCGAGCAACGTCGCGCCGAATGCAATCTCGTGATGGGTCAGCGCGAGGACGAGCGTGCCGGCGCTGGCGGTGATGAACCGCCGGCGACCGCTTGCATTTCCTTTATCGCGCTGCTTAGACATGCCTCGCCCAATTCGCTCGTTGTGCTGATCGATGCCATTCGACCGTCCCCGTCCACGGTCAACGTGATCGAGATGTTTGCGGTTGGCAGTCGCGGCCCGGCCCGCTCCGGCCATTCGACGACACAAATGCGGCCCGGTCCGAACAGATCTCGAAAGCCCGCATTGCCAAATTCGGCGGGATCTTTAAGCCGATAAAAATCAAAGTGGTAGAAGTCTAAGCTCGAAACGGTATAAGGTTCAAGCAGGGCAAACGTGGGGCTCTTTACCGGGCCGCCGACGCCGAGCGCGCGCAGCATCGCCCGCACTAAGGAAGTCTTGCCGGCACCGAGGTCGCCGACCAGATTGAGTTGAAGCCCAGCGACGCGAATGGCCTCGAGATGCTGCCGCAGCGCCTCGGCCAGTGAATGCCCCAACGCGTCGGTTGCATCGGCATCCATCAGGATCAGTAACGTGGGCACTGGTGTCGCGCGGCTGATTGAATAGGCAGTGTCTTATCCTACTTACTACCATGGCATCCGTAATTCCGGCTGATTCCATCGCGTGTGTCGTGCCGCAGCCGTACGCGGGCGATCGTCCACGCGACCTCGGTGGTCTCGCATCGCGCATTCGTCAGTGGGGTGAGCAGTTGGGATTCACGCGTATCGGCATTGCCGACGTCGACGTAGCGTCTGCTGCCGAGCGACTCGATGCATGGCTTGCTGACGGTCGGCATGGCGATATGGATTATCTGCGGCGGCATGCGGGGTTGCGCGCCGACCCCGCGCGCCTGCTGCCTGGCGCTTTGCGGGTGATTGCTGCGCGCATGGATTACCTGCCGCGCGGCACCACGGGCGATTGGGCGCCGCGTGAATTCGATCGGATAGCAAAGCCGGACGAAGCGGTGGTATCGATCTACGCGCGCGGTCGCGACTATCACAAGACTCTGCGCGAGCGTTTACAAAAGCTTGCTTCGCGGATCGAAGCGGAAGCGGGACGGATCGGGTATCGCGTTGCTACGGATTCGGCGCCAGTGCTCGAAGTCGAACTGGCGCGCAAGGCAGGACTCGGGTGGCGCGGCAAGCACACGTTGTTGCTGTCGCAGGACGCGGGCTCGATGTTCTTCCTCGGCGAGATACTGACGGATCTGCCGCTGCCGATCGATGCGCCGACGTCGGATCACTGCGGCACCTGCTCGCGCTGTATCGACATCTGCCCGACGCAGGCGATCACCGCGCCGTACCAGCTCGACGCGCGCCGCTGCATTTCGTATTTGACCATCGAACACCACGGCTCGATTCCGATCGAGCTGCGGCCGCTGATCGGCAATCGGGTCTACGGCTGTGACGATTGCCAGCTCGTATGCCCCTGGAACAAGTTCGCGCGTACGGCAGAGCTGCAGGACTTCGATGTGCGCAACGGCCTTGATTGCGCCACGTTGATCGAACTGTTCGCATGGGACGAGGCGCAATTCAACGAACGCCATGCCGGCTCCGCGATTTGCCGCATCGGCCATGAGCGATGGCTGCGCAACATCGCAGTGGCGCTGGGCAACGC
>JACCSD010000021.1 GCA_013813185.1 Burkholderiaceae bacterium | reverse complement strand
GGCATGGTGGTCGGCCTGACCGGCGCATTTGCAGGCGACTGGGCGATCGTTTCGATGTACATCCTGTTCATCGCGGTCGTAACGCTTCGCGCACGCGGGCTGGCGGGCAAGAAAAGCGTGCTCGATGTCTGAGCTGGCGGGCCGCACTGCAGTCGTTACTGGCGCGGCGGGGCCGATGGGGTTGGCCGCCGCACACGCGTTGGCAGCCGCCGGCTGCCGGGTTGCACTGGTCGATTTGGCCAGCGAGCGGCTCGAAAGTGCGGCCAGCGAAGTCGACAACGGCGTCGCATTCGCGGCTGATTTGACTTCGCCCGACAGCATTCCGGCGCTGGTCGGCCGCATCGAATCGCGCCTGGGCATCGTCGGCGTCCTGGTCAACAACGCCGGAGTGTTGTCGAATACGAAGTCGCAGGCGACCGACGAAAGCGAATGGCGCCGCGTGCTCGCGATCAACCTCGACGCCGCCTTTTTCCTCGCACGCGCCGTGGTTCCGGCAATGAAACGCCTCCGCTGGGGCCGCATCATCAACACGACGTCGCTGGCCGCGAAGACCGGCGGTTTGACCGCGGGTACGGCGTACGCGGTTTCCAAGGGCGCGCTGAGCGCGCTGACGTTTTCGCTCGCACGCGAGCTCGCGGCCGACGGCGTGACGGTCAACGGCATCGCCCCGGCGTACGTGCGTACGCCGATGATCACCGAAGCATTGACCGAAGCACAGCGCCAGGCGCTGCTGGCGATGATCCCGGTGGGCCGCTTTTGCGAACCGGAAGAGTTCGCTCACGTCGTCCGCTTTCTGGCCTCACCGCTGGCGGGTTTTATTACGGGCGAGATCATCGACATCAACGGCGGCCTGCTGATGGATTGAGCGATGACCGACTTCGATTACTCACACGAACTCAGCGCCCAGTTTCGCCTTGATGGTCTCGTCGCCTTCGTGCCCGGCGGCTATGGCGGTATCGGTGAAGCCGTCTGTTGGGGACTCGCGCTGGCGGGCGCCTTACCCGTCATCGTCGGGCGCACTGCGCAGAAAGCCGAGGCGCTAGCCGCTGCGATTCGCAACGCCGGCCTGCACGCCGATGCCCTCGTCGCCGACGCGGAAAGCGTCGAGTCCATGCGTTCTGCCGTCGACCGCACGCACGATCAGCACGGACGGCTTGACCTGCTGGTCAACTGCTTAGGTATTCAGCGCGAGGAGCTGCTCGCAGACGTCAGCGAAGAGAAGTTCGACGAGATCGTTCGCGTCAATCTGAAAGCCGCGATGTTCGTCGCGCAAGCGTGCGCGCGCCATCAGGTGGCCGACGGACGCGGCGGAGCCCAGGTGCACCTGTTGTCGGTGCGGGCACAACTGGGCATGCGGGCGCGCGGGTACTCCGCGTATTGCGCAACGAAAGGAGCACTGGTGATGCTGATCAGACAGCATGCATCGGAGCTTGCGCCGCACGGAATTCGCGTCAATGGTGTCGCGCCCACCGTCGTTGCAACCGAAATGGGGCGGCATTGGCTCGACAACGACACGACCCGCCGCTACCTGCTCGAGCGAATTCCGATGGGGCGTGTGGCCGACCCGAAAGATATCGTCGGCCCGGTCCTGTTCCTGTGCGCGCCCGCGGCGAGCTTCGTAACGGGGCAGGTGCTGTACGTAGACGGCGGCATCACCGCCAGCCAGTAGCCATCGTTCCATCCGCGCCGTCAGCCGTTTCATCCGGCCGATTGCCGACTCGTCACTCGCCCAGACAACCGGCTGCGTGCGAAGCTAGAGTCACCCCCGCTCATTAGCGGAGGTGGCCGATGCAAAAGACCCTGTTCGTTCTGTTGCTCTGCACGACACCGGCCCCTTCGCGGCGGAAAATCCGGAGACGCTAGCCGAGCGCTCGCAAGCAAGAGCGCGCAAGGTCATCGACGCTGCGGTAGCCGCGATCGGCGGAAGCGAGGCGTTGCGCTCGATCGAAACGCTGAAGCTTCAATTGCAAGGCGAAACCTGGCCGCGCCTGCAGATGCCTACGCCGAGCGCTCCGTTTGAACCGGGAAGTTTCCAGGAATCGCTCGTCCTGGATCTGAAGGAAAACCGGCTGCATCTCGAGCAACGTGTCAGCGGCGCCGGCTTCGACGGACACAACACGGTGGTGATCAAAGCGGGGAAAGGCGTTGCGTACGACCATCGTGCGCGCACCGCGACGCCGATCCCGCCCGAGCAGGCGACTCAACAACAGTTCGTTCAATACTATCGGCGGCTCCCGAACCTTATCTTGCGGCAGGCGCTCGACGGCGCGAACTCGCTGCGCTATCTCGGTGACGATCAATTCAAGGGCCGGCAACATAACGTTGTGACGTTCGTGATGCCCTATACGCAGCAGGTCGCGCTGTACGTTGATGCGCGCACTGCGCTCATCTCCAAATACGAGCTCGTGTTCACCGATCCGCTGCGCGGCCAGGAAGCGTCCGAGATCATGTTTTCCGACTACACCAGCGCGGGAAAGCTGAAAGTGCCGCAGACCTGGACGTGGCGCTTTGCCGGTGACGTCGTCGCACGCTACACGGTCCAGGCGCAATTCAACGCTGCTGATGCCGACAGGGCTTTCGAGATGGCCGACGCCGGGTTCCGCAAGGTTCCCGCGCTACCGCTGAACCTCAAGCCGAGCGTCGAGAAGCTGGCAGACGGTGTCTACGTGATCCACAACGTGGCCGGTCAGAACCCAGAACACGATGGCGATCGAATTCGACGATTACGTGCTCGCGGTTGAAGCGCCGGGCACCAGCGACGGCGCCGACAACGTCATCAAGCGCATCAAGGAGACGATTCCGGGCAAGCCGATCCGCTTCGTCGCGGTAACGCACCATCATGGCGATCACATTGGCGGCCTGCGCAGCTTCATTGCCGAAGGTGCAACTGTGATCACCACCCGCGACAACCGCAAAGTCGTGCAGACCATGGCCGCAGCACCGCAGAACGATCGGCTGGCGAAGAATCCGCGCCCGCCCGAATTTCTATTCGTCGAGAACGGAAAGCGAGTCGTCACCGATGGAACGCAGACGGTGGA
>JACCSD010000330.1 GCA_013813185.1 Burkholderiaceae bacterium | reverse complement strand
CAGTTCAACAAACAACGCGGCCGCGACCTTGCGGCTTTCGGCCACCAGTATGTTGTAGGTACGGCAGGCTGCCTGCGTGTCCATCACTTCGAGGCCGATGCGCGCATCGGTCAAGGGACGCGTCAAGCGTGGATGCGGAAAGCGCTGCCGCGCACCGGTCCCGAGCAGGACCACCTCGCTGCGCAAATCACGTAAGCGCTCAAAGTCGCTCGTGTCGAGTGCGTCGAAACTTATCACTGGCCAGGGTTCAACCTGATCGGGAGTCACCAGAACGTGGGTCGTGTGGCGCAACCGATTGATTTCAACGAAGCCCGGCCCGTACGCAGTCACGGTGTTTTGGGCGGTGGGCGTGTCGGCGTGCAGCTTCAAATCGCGCGAGACCTCGAACTGAATTCAGGCGGAGTGTTCGAGTACATTATAGGCACGCCCTGTGGCTTCAGATTGCGCTCCGGACTGCGCTGCAGACGTGTAAATCGCGTCGGATATCTCATCTCAAATCATGGCCGAGTTTTCGCGCATCAAGCGCCTGCCTCCCTACGTCTTCAACATCACCGGTGAGTTGAAGATGGCTGCGCGCCGGCGCGGCGAGGACATCATCGACATGAGCATGGGCAATCCGGATGGTCCGACGCCGCGTCACATCGTCGACAAACTGATCGAAGCCGTGCAAAGGCAGGATACGCACGGGTACTCGGTATCGCGCGGCATCCCCCGGCTGCGGCGCGCGATTGCGACCTGGTATCAGCAGCGGTATGGCGTCGAACTCGATCCGGACCTCGAAACGATCGTCACGATCGGCTCCAAGGAGGGACTGGCGCATCTGATGCTGGCGACGCTCGATCGCGGCGACACGGTGCTGGTGCCGAACCCGAGTTATCCGATTCACATCTATGGCGCGATCATCGCCGGCGCCGACATACGCTCGGTGCGGATGGACGGCCGCGTCGACTTCTTCGCCGAGCTCGAGCGGGCGATTCGCGAGTCGCTGCCAAAACCGAGAATGATGATTCTCGGTTTCCCGAGCAATCCCACCGCCCAGTGCGTCGAGCTCGATTTCTTCGAGCGCGTGATCACGTTGGCGAGGCAGTACGGCATTTACGTCGTGCACGACCTTGCGTACGCCGACATTACGTTCGACGACATGTATCCGAACCATCGTGCACCGTCGATCATGCAGGTGGCCGGCGCGCGCGAAGTCGCGGTGGAATTTTTCACGATGAGCAAGAGCTACAACATGGCCGGCTGGCGCATCGGCTTCATGGTCGGCAACAAGGATCTGGTCTCTGCGCTGTCGCGCATCAAGAGCTATCACGACTATGGGACCTTCACTCCAATCCAGGTGGCATCGATCGCCGCGCTGGAAGGCCCGCAAGAATGCGTCGACGGAATTCGCCGTGAATATCAGCGGCGCCGCGATGTGCTGGTGCGCGGGCTGCATGAAGCGGGCTGGATGGTCGAAATTCCGAAAGCTTCGATGTACATCTGGGCCGAGATTCCGCCACCGTACCAGGCCATGGGCTCGCTCGAGTTTGCGAAGAAGGTGCTGGCCGATGCGAGGGTCGCGATATCGCCGGGCGTTGGGTTCGGCGATTACGGTGACAACCATGTGCGTTTTGCGTTGATCGAGAACGAGCACCGGATTCGGCAAGCGGTGCGCGGGGTTAAGGAAATGTTGAAGAAGGACGCGCTGCTCCCACGTGTGGCGGCGTAGGTGAAACCCCTCCGAGTTGGATTGCTTGGCTTCGGCACCGTCGGCCGCGGCACGTACGAAGTCCTACAGCGCAATCAGCACGAGATCGCGCGGCGGGCCGGCCGCGGGATCGAAGTTGCGGCGATTGCGGTGCGCGATGTTGACAAAGCGCGCGCGATCGTCGGCACCAAAGTACCGGTGTCGTCGAACTTCGACGACATCATTCGCAATCCTGACATCGACATCGTCGTCGAGCTGATCGGAGGCTACGAGCCGGCGTACTCACTCGCGCTCGAAGCGATCAGGCGCGGCAAGCACGTCGTCACTGCCAATAAGGCGTTGCTTGCGCGGCATGGCAACGAATTGTTCGATGCCGCACGCTCCAAGGGCGTGATAATTGCGTTCGAGGCGGCGGTGGCGGGCGGTATTCCGATCATCAAGGCGCTCCGAGAAGGATTGACTGCCAATCGGATCGAGTGGATTGCGGGCATCATCAACGGCACCAGTAACTTCATCCTGTCCGAGATGCGCGCGCGTGGGATCGCGTTCGACGCTGCGCTCGGCGAGGCACAACGGCTCGGCTATGCCGAAGCGGACCCGACGTTCGACATAGAAGGTATCGACTCGGCACAGAAGCTCGCGATTCTGTCGTCGATCGCGTTCGGGGTGCCGATCAACATCGATGCGGTCTACACCGAGGGTATTTCGAAGCTGGCGAAGGAAGACATCACGTACGCCGAGCAGCTCGGATATCGCATCAAGCTGCTCGGCATTTCGAAGCGCACTGCCCACGGTATCGAGCTGCGGGTTCATCCGACACTGGTGCCGCTGCAGCGCCTGATTGCGAACGTGGAAGGTGCGATGAACGCGATCCTGATCAAGGGCGACGCGGTCGGCACCACGCTCTACTACGGGCAGGGCGCCGGTGCGGAACCGACCGCATCGGCGGTCATCGCCGATCTGGTCGATGTCACGCGTCTGCATACTGCCGACCCGCAAAATCACGTGCCTCATCTGGCGTTTCAACCGGACGGCATCGCACCGCTGCCGTGGCTCGGCGTCGACGACACGGTCACTTCGTATTACTTTCGCATGCGTGTCGCCGATCAACCCGGCGTGCTCGCGGATATCACGCGCAACCTGGCCGACGGCCGCATCTCGATCGACGCGTTGTTTCAGCGCGAGCCCTCCGAGGGTGAGAACCAGACCGACATCATCATGCTGACTCACGACGCCGTCGAGCGCGACGTGAATGCAGCGATCGCGCGCATCGAAGCACTGCCGACCGTGCTGGCACCGGTCATTCG
>JACCSD010000307.1 GCA_013813185.1 Burkholderiaceae bacterium | reverse complement strand
CGAACCGAATCGCGCGACGTGCCGATGCATGAAATGTGCGGCGCAACGGACAACCCATCGCGGTGCATCTCCATCACGGTATTCAACGTGCCCTCGCGGGTCGAGCCTCCCGCCCCGAACGTCACCGAGAAATACTCTGGCTTCAGTGCCGCGAGTTGCGCCCGCACATTGCGCAGTTTGGCGTCCCCTTCAGGCGTGCGCGGCGGGAAAAACTCAAAACTGATGTTGTCCAAGTGCGGAACTCATTTCCGATCTGGAATCAGCATCGACAACAGCCAGGTGATCACGCTGTACAGCAAGGCGCCGACGAAGGCAGCTCCAAAGCCGCCGACGTTAAAACCGGGCAGCAGCGATGCAACCGCCCAGAACAGCAGCGCGTTGATGACCAGTAGGAACAACCCGAGCGTCAGAATTGTGACCGGCAGCGTCAGGATCACCAGGATCGGCTTGACCAGCGCGTTGACGAGGCCGAGCACCAAAGCGGCAACGGCCGCCGCCTTCCAGTCCTGAATCTGGACGCCCGGGAAGAGGTAGGCGACCGCGAGCAGCGCGATCGCGTTCAGGATCCAAACCAGCAAGAGCCGCATCAAGAATCTCCAGCCTTAGTACCGGTAGTGGTCGGGCTTGTAGGGACCTTCTTTCGCCACGCTGATGTAGCGCGCCTGGGTATCGGTCAGCTCGGTCAGCTGCGCGTTGAGCTTCTTCAGCTGCAATCGCGCGACTTTCTCGTCAAGGTGCTTCGGCAGCACGTAGACGCCGACCGGGTACTTGTCCGTGTGCGTGAACAGCTCGATCTGCGCGATCACCTGATTGGCAAATGAACTCGACATCACATAGCTCGGGTGACCGGTGCCGCAACCCAGGTTCACCAGCCGCCCCTCGGCCAGCAGGATGATTCGCTTGCCGTCGGGAAAGACGATGTGATCGACCTGGGGCTTGATGTTCTCCCACGTGTACTGCTTGACACCGGCGATATCGATCTCGTTGTCGAAGTGACCGATGTTGCAGACGATCGCCTGGTCCTTCATCTTCGCCATGTGATCGTGCGTAATGACATGGAAGTTCCCGGTCGCGGTCACGAAAATATCTGCCTTGTCTGCGGCGTAGTCCATCGTCACTACGCGATAGCCTTCCATCGCGGCTTGCAGCGCGCAAATGGGATCGATCTCGGTGACCCACACCTGCGCCGATAGCGCGCGCAGGGCCTGCGCCGACCCCTTGCCGACGTCGCCGTAGCCGGCGACCAGCGCGACTTTGCCGGCGATCATCACGTCGGTCGCGCGCTTGATGCCATCGACCAGCGACTCGCGGCAGCCGTACAGATTGTCGAACTTGCTCTTCGTCACCGAGTCGTTGACGTTGATGGCGGGAAATGCGAGCTTGCCTTCCTTTGCCATCTGGTACAGGCGCTTGACGCCGGTCGTCGTCTCTTCGGTGACGCCCTTGATCTTGGCCAGCCGCGTCGAATACCAGCTCGCATCGCGCGCGAGCTTGGCTTTGATCGAAGCGAACAGGAATTCTTCTTCTTCGCTGCCGGGTTGCGAAATCACGCTCGTGTCGCGCTCTGCCTTGCTGCCCAGATGCAGCAGTAACGTCGCGTCGCCACCGTCGTCGAGGATCATGTTGCTGTGCCCACCGTCGGGCCACTCGAAGATGCGGTGCGTGTAATCCCAGTAGTCAGCGAGCGACTCGCCTTTGACCGCGAACACCGCAGTGCCGCTGGCCGCGATCGCCGCCGCGGCGTGGTCCTGCGTCGAAAAAATATTGCAACTGGCCCAGCGCACCTCGGCGCCGAGCGCCTGCAGCGTCTCGATCAGCACGGCCGTCTGAATCGTCATATGCAAGGAGCCGGTGATGCGCGCGCCGCGCAGCGGCTGTGCGCTCGCGTACTCATCCCGGATGGCAATCAGACCGGGCATTTCGGTTTCCGCGATGCGCAGTTCCTTGCGGCCCCAGTCGGCCAGCGCAAGGTCGGCGACAACGAAGTCGTCGGAAGATTTGGGTGTGGGTTTAAGTACGGCGCTCATCTCGCGCTCCTGGTCAGGGTTCGCGAGCGCCGTTAGCACGGAGTCCAGCCTGATGAATCTGCGCGGACCGCTTCGAGCCTGGCAGTCCAAGAAAACTGTCGCAACGCTCCTCGAAGCAGGCGGGATTGTACGGTGGTCAAAAGATGGATGGGTATCGGAGTGTTCACAAGGCATTAGCCACAGCCTTAACTATTACCTGTAAAACTATTACCTGTAAAAGTGTTTGGCGATGCTGGTTGTGCTCGGAAAGCGCATTAAGAAGGCGAGGTCCCGGCCATCCGCACCGGCGCCCTGATTGAAGCGATCCAATCGACCGTTGCCGCGGTTTGATAGCTATAAGCCTATCATGCGACAGGAATCCGATAGGCCATCGGCTATCAATGCACCCAAATGATCTTAAGCTCCGCCAACTCGAAGATGTGCTGCGTCTGTTGGGCACCATTCCCGCACCGCCGCGCGGTGGCTGGATCAAGGCCGTTCGGGACGCAATCGGCATGACCACACGGCAGTTCGCTGCGCGGCTTGGGTTGGCGCAACCAACGGTTGTGAACGCTGAGAAGAACGAGGCAGCGGGCACGATCACGCTTTCGCAGCTGAAGCGGCTCGCCGCGGCGCTCGATTGCGAGCTGCGCTACGTTCTGGTTCCGCGCACGCCGCTCGCGGAACGGGTCAACGTGCAGGCTGAGCGCAAGGCACGCGAACGGGTTGCGAACATCGCTCACTCTATGGCGCTCGAAGCACAGAGCACCGACAGCGAATTCGAGCGGAGGCAGATTGCCGAAGTGAAGGACGAGCTGCTACGCGGCCGCCGCTCGCGGCTGTGGGAATAGGTTCGGCCGAGAGGCCGGGCGCTACGCGGTGACTGATTCCGCCACTTTGCGCTTGATCCCCGCTGCATCCGCCAGCAACGCCGCGCGATCGGTTTTCTCCCAGCTGAACTCCGGTTCATCGCGTCCGAAGTGTCCATACGCCGCCGTCTTTTCGTAGATAGGACGCAGCAGATCGAGCATCTGGATAATTCCGCGCGGCCGCAGATCGAAGTGTTCGGCCACGAGCTTGCTGATTTGCTCGTCCGGGATCACGCCGGTGCCTTCCGTGTACACGGTGATGTTCATCGGCTGCGCAACGCCGATCGCGTAGGCGACTTGCACCTGGCATTGGCGCGCGATTCCGGCGGCTACTATGTTCTTGGCGACATAACGCGCCGCGTAGGCCGCCGAGCGGTCGACCTTCGATGGATCCTTGCCGGAAAATGCGCCGCCCCCGTGCGGACAGGCACCGCCGTACGTATCGACGATGATCTTGCGGCCCGTGAGTCCGCAATCGCCTTGCGGTCCGCCGACGACAAAGCGGCCGGTCGGATTCACCAGGTAGCGCGTGTTCTTCAGCCACTCCGGGGGCAGCGACGGCTTGATGATCAGCTCGACGACCGCCTCGGTGAACTCCTTCTTCATCACCTTGCCGTCGGACATCTCCGGCGCGTGCTGCGACGACAGCACGACGGTGTCGATCGAATGCGGCTTGCCGTCGACGTAGCGCATCGTGACCTGACTCTTGGCGTCCGGCCGGAGGTACGGCATTCGACCGTCGCGCCGGAGGTCTGCCTGCCGCTCGACCAGGCGGTGCGCGTAATAGATGGGCGCCGGCATCAGATCGGGCGTTTCATCGCACGCATAACCGAACATCAAGCCCTGGTCACCCGCACCCTGGTTTAAAAAGTCGTCGGACGCGTGGTCGACGCCCTGGGCGATGTCGTTGCTTTGCTTGTCATACGCAACGAGTACCGCGCAGCCTTTGTAGTCGATGCCGAATTCGGTGTTGTCGTAGCCAATGCGCTTGATCGTGCGGCGCGTCACTTCGATGTAATCGACATGCGCGTTGGTCGTGATTTCGCCGGCCAGCACGACCAGGCCGGTGTTGCACAACGTTTCGGCGGCGACTCTCGAGCGCGGATCCTGCGCGAGGATCGCGTCCAAAATGGCGTCCGAAATCTGATCGGAAACCTTGTCCGGATGACCTTCGGAAACGGATTCGGAAGTAAAGAGAAAATTGCCTGACATCTGCGCACTCCTTGCGAACGTTGGTTGCGATTCGCACCCTTCGGAGTGCGACGCTTTAGCGGTATTTGCTCGGCTATGCTTGCCCGACTCGCCCCGCAAGTTGTCGTTAACTCGGCGAAGCGGCAATTGTATTGGAAACCCGCGTATTCGAGCTTGAGCGTACTCATCGGCAGATTGACCGCAAAGCTGTGGATCGCGCTGATCGACGCGACGTCGAATTGGTCGCAGAGCGCACGCACGCGCCTTGCCGGCGTCATCGGCAACCTGCTGTGGGGGGTCGTTGTGCCGCGGCGGCGCATCACGCTCACCAACCTGCGGTTGTGTTTCCCGGCTCTCGACGAACAGCAGCGGTTGCTCATCGCTCGCCGTTGCTTCCGGAACATTGCCCGCAGCGGCTTGGATCGCTCGGTGTTGTCGAAGGGCGACGGGTCGACCGTAGAGCGTTACGTCGAGGTGCAGGGCATCGAACATCTGCAGGCGGCTGCCGGGCGGCCACTGATCTTGATCGCTCCTCACTTTGTCGGTCTGGACGCGGGCGGCATTCGTTTCAATACCTTGATGCGCGGCATCTCGATTTACTCAACGCAGACCAACGCCGTGTGGGACGCCTGGCTCTTGCGCGCTCGGCAGCGATTCAACGATCCGGTGCTCGTTGCTCGACAGGGCGCCGACATGCGCACCGTGATGCGAAGCGTCAGAAATGGACTCCCGCTGTACTACTTGCCCGACATGGACCTCGGCGCTACTAATTCGATTTTCGTCCCGTTCTTTGGGGTGCCGGCGGCGACGATTCCGATGGTGCCGCGGATCGCGCGCATCGTCGGCGCGCAAGTGATGATGGCGGTGACAGAGATGACCGATGACGGCTACGTGCTGCACTTCGAGCCGCCCTGGGTGGATTTTCCTGGCG
>JACCSD010000301.1 GCA_013813185.1 Burkholderiaceae bacterium | reverse complement strand
GATGGCGACGGCGGCGTGTCGCGCCGCGTGCTCGGTAGCCTGCTGACGTGGATGTCGGAGCGAACGCAGCCGGTGTTCATCGTGGCGACCTCGAACGACATCTCGCAGCTGCCACCCGAGCTGATCCGTAAGGGCCGCTTCGATGAAATTTTCTTTGTCGACTTTCCAAGTGCTGAAGCCCGCACTCAGATCGCAACGATTCACTTGAAGAAGCGCAAGTACGACCCGGCGCAGTTCGACGTGCCCGGTTTGGCCAGGTTGTCAGATGGATACTCGGGGGCCGAAATCGAGCAGGCCATCGTTTCGGCATCGTTCGAAGCGCGCGCTCGCAACGAGGCGCTGCGCCCGGCAGACATTCTTGCCGAGATCGAGCGGACGCGCCCGCTTTCGGTGGTCATGGCCGAGAAGATCGATGAACTGCGCGGGTGGGCAGCCGATCGTGCGGTGTTCGCCGACGACGAGACGCGGGTGAATGACGTTGAGGACTCGAACGCGGTTTCTCAGCCGCCTCGTTGATCGGCAACGTCCACCAGGCAATGCTTTAGTCGACTGCACTTCGCTATAACGCGAGCGGTCTTCGTACGAAAACCAAATCGCATGTCGCGTGACCGAGCCGCTCACCGCGAGCGTGAAACTTGGTGACCGGGCGGGTGCACAGCGGATTTTCCGGCGTCGGCGACTCGTGCGCGTGCAGATTGACCAGGAGTGATTCCCCCTGGAACACCTGCAGCGCGTGCTGCGCGTATTCCTGCCAATCGGTCGCAAAATGGAGGTACCCGTGCGGCGCGAGGCGGCTCGCGAGCAGACCTACGAACGGCTGCTTTAAAAGCCGGCGCTTGTGGTGTCTTTTCTTCGGCCACGGGTCGGGGAAGTAAACATGGATTCCCGCCAATGCGTCCGGCGCAATCATGTCGCGTACGACATCGACCGCGTCGTGGTGCACGATACGAACGTTTGAGAGTTGACGTTCTTCGATACCTTTGAGCAGCGCGCCGACCCCGGCAGTAAATACTTCGACGCCGAGAAAGTCGATGTCCGGCCGCGACTGCGCCATCTGCAGCGTGGCTTCGCCCATCCCGCACCCGATTTCAAGAACGGTTGGCGCATTGCGGCCGAACGCGCGCGCAAGATCCACCGGCGCTTCTGCATAGGGAATACCGAAAACTGGCAGCAGTTCGTCGAATGCCCGTCGCTGCGCGTGAGTGAAGCGCCCGCGACGCAAAGCGAAGCTGCGAATATGCAGCTGCGATCGATCGATCGGTTCCGCTTGCTCAACGAGTGCGGCAGGGAGGGCATCCGATAGCGCCGGAACTTTGCTGGCCAACGAGGAAACGGGGTTCAAGCCGCCTTGATCGGTGCAATCACGCCGCCAACCGGCGAGCTGGGGCTCGCGCTGTAAAGCTTCTTCGGCATGCGCCCCGCCAGGAACGCCTCGCGGCCCGCTTCCACCGCCTTGCGCATTGCGCCAGCCATTCTGACCGGATCCTTCGCATGCGCGACCGCGGTATTCATTAACACGCCGGCGCATCCAAGTTCCATCGCGATCGTGGCGTCGCTTGCGGTGCCCACACCTGCATCGACGATCACCGGCACGTTCGCCTTCTCCAGGATCAGCTGAATATTCCAGGGATTCAAAATCCCCATCCCCGAGCCGATCAGCGACGCCAGCGGCATGATGGCCACGCAGCCGATCGACTCGAGTGTCTGGGCCTGAATCGGATCGTCGCTGCAATAGACCATCACCTCGAAGCCTTCGCGAACCAGTTGTTCGGCGGCTTTCATCGTTTCGGGCATGTTCGGATACAGCGTTTGCGGATCGCCGAGGACTTCGAGCTTGGTCAGCGCATGACCGTCCAGCAGCTCGCGCGCGAGGCGCAAGGTGCGCACCGCGTCGTCGGCCGTGTAGCAACCGGCGCTGTTGGGCAGCATCGTGTACTTCGAAGGCGGCAATACATCCAGCAGATTGGGCTCGCCCTTGGTCTGGCCGATGTTGGTGCGGCGAATCGCGACCGTAATGATCTGCGCGCCGCTCGCGTCGACCGCGGCCTTCGTCTGTGCCAGATCCTCGTACTTGCCGGTGCCGAGCAACAAGCGCGAGCTGAATTTGCGCGTGCCGATTCGGAGCGTGTCATCGGTCATCAGCCGCCTCCCACCGCCACCACGATTTCAAGCCGATCGCCGCCCGCGAGCTCGGTCACGCCGTGCAGGCTCTTCGGCACGATCTCGCCATTGCGCTCGACTGCGACGCGCTTGCCTGCGGTGTCGAGTTGCGTAAGTAACTGCGCAATCGTGGCGCCTGCCTCGCAGCTTCTTGCATTGCCGTTGACGGTGATCGAAAGGCTCGTATTGCTCATCGTGATTAGTTGGAGCGGGTGATGGGGATCGAACCCACGTCTTGAGCTTGGGAAGCTCAGGTCCTGCCATTGAACGACACCCGCATCGAATCGAGGCAAGACCGAATTTATATCAGGGTTTGCGCGAACGCAGGGGGTGTAATCAACCGCAGGGTGCGTCGACAAAGCTCCGATCTCGTGCACCTGCACGAAATCGGGGAAGGGTGGGTTGACGACCTGGGAAGTGCAATCCAACCGGAAAGCAGTCTTTACCACGTGGAGATGACGAATGAAAAAAGCATGGTTGGCAATTCCGGCAATGGCACTGTGTATGGGCTTTGCGCCCGTTGCAATGGCCGATGAAGTATTTAAGTTTGAAGATTTTTTCAAGATGGCCGACACCAATAAAGACGGCATGATGACCAAGCAGGAGTTCATGAATGCCGCCGGCATGCGCTACGACGCGATGATGGCCAAGATGAAGAAAATGCCCGGTGACAAAGGCAAGATGATGATGAAGGGCGACATGATGACCAAGGAAGGCGCGAAAATGTTCATCGACGAGTGGAAGGTGTACAGCGGCGCGTAATACGAATACGCAAATGAAAATGGGTCCGTGTTAGCGGACCCTTTTTCATTTACGGCACGCTTTGGCGTTGCAGCGACGATCGCCGCCTTCGCCCGCCTACTGAGCTGGCCTCGCGGAATACTTTCCATCGAACAACGTTTTCCAATCGGCTCAGGTTCGCCCTGAACTTGCCATAACTGGCGAACCGACTTGTCGGGCATTGGCGTCCAGGTGATTCTGTGGCGCGGAAGCGTGTCCACTGGCGCATTTTGTAGCGTCATGCTTCCCGCTTCGAACTGGCCGCTGAGCGCAAGGCTTTGTCCTTGCGAATGGATCCAGGTCTGGTGCCAGCGCTTCGTGTCGGCGTTGTAACAAGGGGGTGGCGCGCGCGGGGCAGGCGTTCGGTCCCATCATGGTGGTTTGGTTCGTAACGCTGGGCGTGCTCGGTCTGGTGCAGATCGTGCGCGAGCCGCAGGTGTTACTCGCGCTCGACCCATTGTTTGCGCTGAGCTACGCCGCTGCGCAGCCGGGCAAGACATTTGTCGTGATGGGCGCGGTGTTTCGGTCAGGGTGCGCTGGTGCTCGCCGACGGCACTGCCGCATCCAATCCGTTCTTTTGCTGGCTCCGGCATGGCTGCAGTTGTCCTTGGTGATTCTGGCGACTGCCGCCACCGTCATTGCGTCGCAGGCGGTGATCTCGGGCGCGTTCTCGATCACCAGCCAGGCGATAAAGCTCGGCTATCTGCCACGCATGCAAGTCGAATACACCTCGGAGACCGTAGCGGGCCAGATCTACGTGCCGCTGGTTAATTTTTTTCTGCTCGTGGTGGTGATGCTGCTGGTAGTGGGCTTCGGGAGTTCTTCAAATCTCGCCGCGGCCTATGGGCTGGCCGTTGCGACCACGATGGTGGTGACGACGCTAGGTGTCGTCGTCGTGGCGCGTTTCAGATGGGATTGGGCACCCTGGAAAGTGCTCCTGATATTCACGCCGCTACTGGCGCTGGACCTCGTTTTCGTTGTCGCCAACAGCGCAAAAGTTTTCAGCGGCGGCTGGTTTCCGATCGTGTTCGCAGCCTTGTTGTATCTAATCTTTGCGACCTGGAAGCGCGGCCGCTCGCTGATCAACCGGAAGATGAAGCAGGGTGGAATCGAGCTACAGCCTTTTTTGAAAAGCCTGGCCGTCTATCCGCCGCAGAGAGTAGAAGGCAGCGCGGTATTCATGACGCTCGAGCCCGGTTATGTGCCGCATGCGTTGCTGCACAATCTGAAGCACAACCGTGTGATGCACGAGCGCGTGGTGTTCTTGACTGCGATCAGCCGCACCGTTCCCAACGTTGACCCGGCCGACATGACCGAGATCCAGGACCTCGGCGACGGTTGCTACGCGGTCAAGGTGAGGCTCGGATTCCAGGATCCTTTTGACGTCACGTTCTTTCTCGGCGTGCTGGCGAAGTATCACGACTTCGAGTTGATTCCAGCCGAGACCTCATTCTTTCTGTCACGCCAAGCCGTCGTTGTCGGCGGCAAAAGCACGATGGCAGCGTGGCGCCGCCGCCTGTTTGGCTGGATGCTGCGCAACGCGCAGCCGGCGTCGGACTTTTTTCGTATCCCGCCGAATCGCGCGATCGAAATCGGAACGCAGGTCGTTATTTAGAAGCGCTTCAAGCTGCCACAATCGCGGCATGCAGGTCGAGCCGTTCTTGATAGAGCCGCAGCGCGCGCGCGATCGAGCGCGCGTGATCGAGTTGCTGCAGCAGGCGCAACTGCCCGACGACGATCTCCAAAGCAGCCACTCGCTAGTCGATTTTCTGGTGATGCGCGAAGCGCGCCAGGTCGTGGGTGCGGTCGGTTTGCAAAACGCCGGCGGCGCAGGGCTGCTGCGATCACTCGTTGTCATGTCTTCGTTGCATCGGCAGGGCCGTGGCGCTGCGCTGGTGGCAGCCGCCGAGCGCCTTGCAGTCGGGCGCGGGATCGACGACATGTACCTGATGACGACCACGGTGCCGGGCTTCTTCGCTCTGCTCGACTATCTGCGCGTCGATCGCGCGAGCGCCCCGCCGGCACTGCAGCAGACTGAGCAGTTCACGACGCTGTGCCCGGCGTCGGCCGTGTGCATGCACAAGCGATTGCGCGGCAGCCGCTGAGCGCGCGGCACCTGCCGGTAGCGC
>JACCSD010000282.1 GCA_013813185.1 Burkholderiaceae bacterium | reverse complement strand
TACGTCGTGAAGGAAAACCCGATGGTCGTAGGAAGCGACGACCTTGGAGCCTTCACTCAGGATGTGAATCGTCTACGCGACGCCGTGGCGCGCGCTGAAAAGCGAATCGATCGGCTGGTAAGCGTCTAGACCCTTCGCGTCGTCGGCGGAGAGGTCACACCCTACAATCGCCGCCCATGCGGCTCCTGCGCTTTATTCGCATCCTGACGGTCGTCTGGCGCTACCGTCTCGATGAAATCGTCGTCACCAGTTTGAAGAATCCCGCGCTGGTGCGGCTGGTCGGTTGGACGACTTTCGGCGCACCACGCGAGCCGCGCGCGGTTCGGCTGCGGCGTGCGTTGGAGGATCTGGGCCCGATCTTCGTCAAGTTCGGACAAGTGCTGTCGACCCGGCGCGATCTATTGCCGCCCGACATGGCCGATGAGCTGGCGAAACTGCAGGACCGCGTGCCGCCCTTTGCCTCTGAGACTGCAATGCGAGAGATCGAGCGCGGACTGCGGCGGCCGATTGATGCGGTGTTTTCTTCGTTCGATCGCGAGCCGGTGGCGTCGGCGTCGATCGCGCAGGTGCACTTTGCGGTGCTGAAGGAAGGCGCACACGCGGGCAAGGAAGTCGCCGTCAAAGTGCTGCGGCCCAACATGGTGCAGGCGATCGAGAAAGACTTGTCGTTGCTCGACGCCGCCGCACGACTGATCGAAAGACTGTGGCGCGACGGCAAGCGCTTGCGCCCGCGCGCAATCGTGGCCGAGTTCGACAAGTACCTGCACGACGAGCTCGACTTGATGCGCGAAGCGGCCAACGCATCCCAGCTGCGGCGCAACTTTGCCGACTCGCCGTTGTTCGTCGTGCCCGAGATGTACTTCGATTACTGCAGCGACAACGTTTTGGTCATGCAGCGCATGACCGGTATCCCGATCAGCCGGATGGACCGCCTGCTCGAAGCCGGCATCGATATCCAGAAGCTGTCGCGCGACGGCGTCACCATCTTCTTCATGCAGGTGTTCGACCACGCGTTTTTTCACGCCGACATGCATCCAGGCAACATCCTGGTCGGCACCGAAGGCGATCAGTTCAACAAGTACATCGGACTCGACTTCGGCATCGTCGGAACGCTCTCCGAGAGCGACAAGAATTATCTGGCACAGAACTTTCTCGCATTCTTCCAGCACGATTACAAGCGCGTCGCGGAGTTGCACATCGAATCGGGGTGGGTGCCCGAAGACACGCGTGTCGACGAGCTCGAGAACGCGGTGCGCGCGTGCTGCGAACCGGTGTTCGACAAACCGCTGAAGGACATTTCGCTCGGGCAGGTGTTGATGCGGCTGTTTCAGGCGTCGCAGCGCTTCAACGTCGAAGTGCAGCCGCAATTGGTGCTGCTGCAGAAGACGCTGCTTAATATCGAAGGACTCGGACGTCAGCTCGACCCGGAGCTCGATCTTTGGAAAACGGCGAAGCCGTTTCTCGAGCGCTGGATGGAAGATCAGGTCGGCTGGCGCGGAATGGAAGCACGGTTGAAGCGCGAAGCGATGCAGTGGACCTACCTGTTGCCGCAACTGCCGCGGCTCGTACATGCGGCGCTGACGCGGCATCACGACGACGGCCGGCTGATCGAGGAAGTCCGCATGCTGCGACGTGAGCAACGGCTGACCAACATCTGGTACGCAGTGGCGACCGTATTATTGGCCGTGGTCATCACGTTCGCAGGCTGGACGGTCTGGCGCGCCTGATGCGATGTTTCCTGACCATCGGGCCGTCCGCAGACTAGGGCAAGCGCGGCATTGACCGCGCTCGTATCCTCTCTATTGTGATTCGTCACCAAAGGTCCACGCCACACATGAACCCGCCCTCTGCATCGATCCGTCTGACGCTTGTCGCGTCATTGGCGCTTGTGTTAACTGCCTGCGGCGGTGGTGGCGATTCGAACACTCCTCCGCCGGCTGCGTCGCCGGTGGTGCCGCCCGCAGTCGCGCCAACCCCGACCTGCACCGGCACCGGCGCGTTTTCGGTCGTCGCCGACGGCAGCGTGGTAGTGGGCAAGGCGGCTGGCGCAGTGCTAGCCGGATGCACTGGCGCCGTGAGCAATGTGCAGTGGGCGCAGACGGCGGGTCCTGCGGTCACGCTTATCTCAGCGAAGTCGCAGGCGATCAGCTTCGAGCCACCGAGTGCGGGCACGTACGCCTTCTCGGTAACGTTCGTGGACGCTGCGGGCGCGGCGCAGACCGGCAACGTCAGCGTCAACGCCGTGGCCCCGTCGGCGCCGGTCGCGGTGCTGGTCCGAGTCGATCACGCCGCGCGCAAGAACGGCAACGTGTCGCTGCGCGCGTGGCCGGCCCTGGCTGGCGGCGAGACCAACACGTGGACGCAGACCGCAGGGCCGCAGGTCACGCTCGATGCGAGCGATCCCAACCGCGTGTTGTTCGTCGCGCCCGAAGTCACGCGCGACACCGCGCTGACGTTCCGCGTAACACGGCGCACCGCGAGCGGCGCGACCGATAGCGACGACGTATTCGTGCTGATCGAGAACTATGCGCAGGCGCCGCCGGATCCGGGCGGCACGTTGCCGTTCGTGTTCAGCGATCTGCATGTCTCGCGTACCTATCCGTATCGCGGCGCGGGGCCGTATGCCGGTGCGCTCGTGCGCTGTACGTACGAAGCCAATTTGCAATACACCGGCGGCTCGACCAACCTGTGCCCGCTGTCGACGCTGCCCTTCCTGCATCAGACAACGACGGGTGCGGTACCGACAGTCGACCAGATCATGGATCGCGTGGTGGTTTCGCACGACTGGATGGGCGAGACTTTCGAGCAATTGCTGCGGACACAAGCTTCGCAAGACATATTGCGGCTCTTCAACGGCGTCACCGCCATCGTGATCGGCGCGCAGGTGCGGCCGAGCTTTTACTACGCGCTGACCGGCGCGATCTATCTGGATGCCGACAATTTCTGGCTGACGGCCGCACAGCGCGACGTGATCAACGAAGCGCCGGATTTCCGCTCCGACTTTGATCGCGATTTGATGTACTCGGGCGTCTGGCGTTACACGCAGAACAATCAGAATATTTTCCTGGCGTTCCCGGCGACTTCCAGGCTCTCGCGCGACTTGACTTATCTGCTCGCCGAAGCAGGGTGGCTGCTGTACCACGAGCTGGCGCACGCATCGGACTTCATGCCCGTTGCCGCGCGCGCGTCGCTGAACAATTCGCTCTCGGCGTGGGGAAATATTTCACCGCGCTTTCAGGCGCGCCAGCTGCCGTCGGATTTGATGTCTGGAAGTTTTCCGCTGCAATCGGCGCAGCTTGCGGGTTTGGCGCAGGTCAAGTTTTTCGGCGCCGCAGCCGATGCCACGCAGCGCGCGTACACGCCGAACGATGTCGCGAGTTTTTTCTCCGCTGACCGCGCCACCGATGAATACAGCTACGCGACTACGCGCGAAGACATCGCGATGACGTTCGAGGAGTTCATGATGGTGCGCAACCACAACTGGCGGCGCGACGTCGCAATCACCGACAAGATCGGGCCTGCGACGACCAGCAGCACCCTTATCGTTCGCTTCGGGCAGCGCGGCCGCATCGGCGAAGCGACGATCAAGCCGCGCGCGCGTTACGCAGTCGGTGAGCTCGCGCCGTGGGTCGCATTGACCGAGGTCGACAATCTGCCCGCACCGATTCCGATGCGCGCTGGCGATTCGTGGGCCAGCAATCTGATCGTTCCGGCGCCGCCGGGCGGGTTGGCGGGCCCACTTAGGCTGCGCACGGCGCTCGAAGTGGC
>JACCSD010000041.1 GCA_013813185.1 Burkholderiaceae bacterium | reverse complement strand
GCGTCATCGAGCAGGCCATTGCGAATGCAAAATTGGCGGGACTGCAAGCCTGGCTCGATGACGGCCGGTTGCGCTTCGATGCGATCGATGCGCGGGCCGCAACACCGCCGGGGCCGACGGGAACCATTGTGTCCAACCCACCGTACGGTGAGCAAAGTGCGCCACGCTCGGCGTCGGTCCCGGCCATGATGAGCAGCGTGGGTGACCGGCTCAAACAGGAATTTGCCGGCTGGGATGCCTGGTTTCTAACGTCGGATCGCCAGTTGCCGAAACAGATGCGGCTGCAGGAAACGCGCAAGACGGTGCTGTTCAACGGGCCGCTCGAGTGCCGCTTTTTTCGGTTCGAGCTGGTCGCCGGCGGCTACCGTCCGCGCGCCGTCCCCGTCAAGAGTGAAGTGTGACGATGTGAAGTAGGACAGCCCGCCTGCGATTACGCCGCCAGCGCGCGCTCGACATCCTTCTCGATATCTTCGGGCTTGGTGGTGGGTGCATAGCGGTCGATCACGGCGCCGTCCTTGCCGACCAGGAACTTGGTGAAATTCCACTTGATCCCTTCGGAGCCCAGCAAGCCCTTCTTCTCCGAGGTCAAATATTTGTAAAGCGGGTGGGCATTGGTGCCGTTCACGTCGACTTTGGAGAACATCGGAAACGTGACGCCGAAATTCATCTCACAAAACTCGGCGATCTCGGTGTCGGCGCCGGGCTCCTGCTGGCCGAACTGATTGCTCGGAAAGCCGAGCACTGCGAACCCTCGCCCGGAGTATTTTTTGTGCAGCGCTTCGAGCCCTTTGTACTGCGGTGTAAAGCCGCACTGACTCGCAGTGTTGACGACCAGCAACACCCTGCCCTTGAACTCCGACAACGTTCTCGTCTTGCCGTCGATAGTCTTCGCAGAAAAGTCGTAAACCGAAGTCATCGTCGCTCCTGAATCGTCGCTACTGAGCAAATGAGTGTAACGGGCGAGGCATAGGGAACGCTGCTTGCTCAAACCCATTCCGAAGAGGTGAGATGAAATCCAATCGATCGTTCGTCGTTGCAGGCTCCACGAAGCTGCCGCCTGAAATGGCGCCGGGCGATGAAGCGCCGGCGGGCACGCCGGGCACCGGCGAGAACGTCTGCCGCATGTGCGGCGGCACGGGCCGCGTCGATGGCCATACGTGTCCGGACTGCGAAGGCAGCGGCAAAGTGGTCGAAGGCGTTGGCGGAGCTTGATGTCATTTATCGATAGATAAAAGGAAACGAAATGCAAACAATTGCCGAAGTAATGACACCTGACGTCGAAGTAGTAGCGCCCGAAGAAACGCTGCGCGATGCGGCCAGAGCAATGGCGGACCTCGATGTCGGTTCGCTGCCTGTGTGCGATGGCCGCAAGCTGATCGGCATGATCACCGACCGCGACATCACGATTCGCGCCGTGGCCGAAGGCAAGAGCTCGGACACTGCCGTCAGTGAAGTGATGACCAATGACGTGGTCTGGTGTACCGACACCGACACAGTCGACGATGTGCTGCAGCAAATGTCAGACGCCCAGATTCGCCGCATTCCGGTGGTCGATCGGGATCGGCAGCTGGTCGGCATCGTCGCGCTCGGCGATATCGCACTCGAAGAACAAGACGATGTCGACGAAACATTGCGCGATATTTCGATGCCGACGTAGTGTTGTCGCTCAACTTGGGCGCAGTGCGCAAGCGGCGGGCGCAGCCGCGCTGCCTGGGCGTCGGTCCCTTCGGGACTGCTCTGCGGTACTCGCGCCAGCGGCGGGCCTGTGAACTCGTTCGCTGCGCTCTCTCAAACAACAGGCCCTCACAGACCCGCTGGCGCTCCGCTCCTCGACAACGCCCCGAAGGCAGCGCCGCTGCGCCCGCCGCTTGCGCCTGGCACAGCCTCGCTTGATGAGAGGAAAGGAAACAACATCACGGATCGTGACGGCGTCTCACAGCAGCGGCTGGCGCAGCCGCACCGCCTTTGAGGCGTCGCCCGAGGAACGGGGCCAGGCCCGGGCTGTTGAGCGAAAAAACGCTTTAGTTTTTTTTCGCGCCGGCCTGGCGAGTACCGCAGTGGTCGGCACGAAGTGCCCGACGCCTAGGCGGTGCGGCTGCGCCAGCCGCTGCTGCGCTAAGGCTCTCGCTGGTTTAAAAGCTAGCCCAAGGGCTACCCGGTCAGACCCATGTGCTCGATACCCTTGTGGATACCGGCCACTCCTCCGTACAACTTGCTGTTGAGCTTGATGTTCAACCGCACGTCATTGACCGAATCGGCGTTGCGTAGCGCGTCTTCGTAGGAAATCTGCTCGGTTTCGTGCAGGTCGTACAGCGACTGATCGAACGTTTGCATGCCCTGCTCGCGCGAGCGCTTCATGATCTCTTTGATCTCGTGAATCTCCTGCTTGAAGATCAGGTCCGAGATCAGCGGCGAATTCAGCATGATCTCGACCGCAGGAATCCTTCCCTTGCGATCCTTGAACGGGATCAAGCGTTGCGAGATCGACGCGCGCAGATTGAGCGAAAGGTCCATTAACAACTGCTGGCGCCGCTCTTCGGGGAAGAAGTTGATGATGCGGTCCAGCGCCTGGTTGGTCGAATTCGCGTGCAGCGTGCACATCACCAGGTGACCGGTTTCGGCAAAGGCAATGGCGTGGTCCATTGCATCACGATCGCGAATCTCGCCGATCAGGATGACGTCCGGGGCCTGGCGTAGCGTGTTCTTCAGCGCGACCGCCCAGCTGTCGCAATCGACGCCCACCTCGCGCTGAGTAATGATGCAGTTCTTGTGCGGGTGCACGTATTCGATCGGATCTTCGATCGTGATGATGTGACCGTTGCTGTTCTCGTTGCGATAGCCGGTCATCGCCGCCAGCGTGGTCGATTTGCCGGAACCCGTTGCGCCGACCACGAGCACGATTCCGCGCTTCGCCATTGCAAGCTCGTTGACGATCGCAGGCAGATTCAACTCGTCGCTCGTAGGGATGTGGTCCGCAATCACGCGGAACACGATCCCCACCTTGCCTTGCTGAATAAACGACGAAACGCGAAAGCGCCCAATGCTGGTTGGGTTGATCGCAAACTGGCATTCCTTGGTCTTCTCGAACTCGGCTGCCTGCCGATCGTTCATGATCGCGCGCACCAGCTCGCTGGTGTGCTGCCCCGTCAATGGCTGATTCGATACGGGCAGCACGCGGCCGTCAATCTTGAATGCCGGCGGAAATTCGGCGGTTAAAAACAGGTCCGAGCCCTTCTTGCTGAGCAGCAGACGCAGCAGATCGTGGACGAACCGGGTTGCCTGATCGCGTTCCATTCAGTTCTCGCTTTAGCCTGCAAACGACTCGGGTGTTTTCGCGTACTGCCGCGCTTCGGCGACGGTTATGACGTTGCGGCGAACCAACTCGGTCATGCAATGGTCGAGCGTCTGCATTCCGAACTGGCTGCCGGTTTGAATCATCGAATACATCTGCGCGATCTTGTTTTCGCGAATCAGGTTGCGAATGGCCGGCGTGCCCACCATGATCTCGTGCGCGGCCACGCGGCCGCTGCCGTCCTTCAGCTTCAGCAGCGTCTGCGAAATGATGGCGACCACCGATTCCGACAACATCGCGCGCACCATTTCTTTCTCGGCCGCCGGAAACACGTCAACTA
>JACCSD010000230.1 GCA_013813185.1 Burkholderiaceae bacterium | reverse complement strand
GGGCCGGGGCAGTTGAGCGAAAAAACGCTTTAGCCTTTTTTCGCGCCGGCCTGGCGAGTACCGCAGTGGTTGCCACTTTAGTGGCCGACGCCTTTGGCGGCGCCGCTGCGCCAGCCGCTGCTGCGCGACGCAGCCCTACTCCCCGCATGCGACTGCGCAGACCTACGCCGGAGCGTGCTCTTGCTCGCGCGCGTGTTCATTTCTCTGCTGAACGAAAGCAGGCACAGCCAAAGAGCCGGCAGAAAGCGTCATCACTTCGAACCCGCGATCGGTAACGAGCACCGTGTGCTCCCACTGCGCCGAGAGCGAATGATCCTTGGTCACGATCGTCCAGCCGTCGGCCAGCTCTTTGATTTCACGCCGCCCGGCGTTGATCATCGGCTCGACGGTGAAGATCATTCCGGTTGCCAGGGGCTCCAGCGTTCCAGGCTTGCCGTAATGCAGGATCTGCGGCTCTTCGTGGAACTTGCGTCCGATACCGTGCCCACAGAATTCGCGCACGACGCTGTAACCGTTCCTCTCGGCGTGCACTTGGATCGCATGGCCGATATCGCCGATGGTCGCGCCCGGTCGCACCTGCGCGATGCCGAGCCACATGCAGTCGTAGGTCACGTCGCTCAGGCGCCGCGCCGCGATCGATGGGTCGCCGACAAAGTACATTCGGCTGGTGTCGCCGTGGAAGCCGTCCTTGATCACGGTCACATCGATGTTCAACACGTCGCCGTTCTTGAGCGCTTTGTCACCCGGAATGCCGTGGCACACCTGGTGGTTGACCGAGGTGCAGATGGCCTTGGGAAAGGGCCGATAGCCCGGCGGCGCGTAGTTCAGCGGGGCCGGCACCGTGTGCTGAACGCCAGTCATGTAGTCATGGCACAGACGGTCGAGCTCACCGGTGGTGACACCGGGCTTGACGTGCGGGGCCACGAAGTCCAGGACTTCGGAGGCCAGCCGGCCGGCCACGCGCATTCCGGCGATTTCTTCGGCTGTCTTGATCACAATGGCCATGAGAGCGTCTTTTCGGCTGAGGATGGCTATAATATCCGGCTACTTGCGGCATCGGTCGTCAGAAATCGAGAGATTTCCTAATCACCAGCGACGAGCAGCAAGAAATCACGCACGGCATCCCCAAGGTGCGGGCGCGGACTCAAAGTTCAAACGTGAGTCCACCCCGACTTGATGTCCGCGCCGGATCTAACCTTGGAGAGCGATTCATGTCGGTCACGATGCGTCAAATGCTGGAAGCCGGGGTCCATTTTGGACACCAAACGCGTTTCTGGAATCCGAAAATGGCGCCGTTCATTTTCGGACACCGCAACAAGATTCACATCATCAACCTCGAGCGCACGCTCGATCAGTTCCAGGCCGCTACCAAATTCGTGCGGCAACTCGCGAGCAATCGCGGCACGATTTTGTTTGTCGGTACCAAGCGCCAGGCGCGCGACACCATCATCGAGGAAGCACAGCGTGCCGGCATGCCGTTTGTCGATCAGCGCTGGCTCGGAGGCATGCTGACCAATTTCAAGACGGTCAAGGTGTCGATCAAGCGGCTCAAAGAGATGGAGCAGATCGTTGCCGACAACGGTACCGAGCGCATGTCGAAGAAAGAAGCGCTCGATTTTCAGCGCGAGATCGAGAAGCACAACAAGGCGATCGGCGGCATCAAGGACATGAACGCGCTGCCCGATGCGCTGTTTGTGATCGACGTTGGGTATCACAAGATCTCGATCCTGGAAGCAGCAAAGCTCGGCATTCCGGTCGTGGCGGTGGTCGATACCAATCACTCGCCGGAGAACGTGGCCTACGTGATTCCGGGCAACGACGACTCGAGCCGCGCAGTGCGCCTGTATGCGCGCGGCATCGCCGATGCGGTGCTTGAAGGCAAGGCGGCTGCGCTGCAGGGGGTTGTGCAGGCCGCGGCCAACGACAACGACGAAGAGTTCGTCGAAGTGAATGAAGCGCAATAACTTCGGCGCGAGTCGAGGCTTGGAAGGGGCGCAAGCCCCTTTTTTGTAGAACAGATTAGGAGTGGTGATGGCGGAAATTACCGCGGCGATGGTCAAGGAACTGCGCGAGAAGACAGACGCGCCGATGATGGAGTGCAAGAAAGCGCTGGCCGAAGCCGACGGCGATATGGCCAAGGCGGAGGAGATCCTGCGCGTGAAGTTGGGGAACAAGGCAAGCAAGGCGGCGTCCAGAGTCGCGGCCGAAGGTGTCGTTGCGATCGACATCGATAGTTCCGGCAAGCTCGGCGCGATCGTCGAAGTGAACTCGGAGACCGATTTCGTTGCCAAGAATTCGGACTTCGTGCAGTTCGCGAAGGATCTCGCGAAGCTGGTCGTAACCAGCAAGCCGGCCGACGTGCAGGCGCTTTCATCGCTGGCGCTCGGCGGCAGCACGGTTGAATCAACGCGTACCGCGTTGGTCGGCAAGATCGGTGAAAACATTTCGATCCGGCGCTTTGCCAGAGTCGAGGCGCAGGGGCGACTCGCGAGCTACATCCACGGCGGTAGCAAGATCGGTGTGCTGGTGGACGTAGTCGGTGGCGACATTGACCTGGCCAAAGATGTGGCGATGCATATTGCCGCCAGCAAGCCGGAATCGCTGGATTCAACGGGCGTGCCGGCTGACCTGCTGGACGCTGAGCGCCGGATTGCCATTGAAAAGGCGCGCGAAGCAGGTAAGCCCGAAGCAATGCTCGAAAAGATCGCCGAGGGCACGGTGCAAAAGTATTTGCGCGAAGTGACCCTGCTCGGTCAGGTCTTCGTGAAGGCCGATGACGGCAAACAGACAGTCGAGCAGTTGCTGAAGGCCAATGGCGCCGCCGTCAAGGATTTCGTGTTGTACGTGGTGGGCAAGGGGATTGAGAAAAGACAGACTGATTTCGCGGCGGAGGTTGCTGCGATGGCGGCGGCTCGCGCGTAACGCTCCGGCAAACCCATGTCGGCCAACGATGCCACGATGAATCCCAAGTCCTCGCCGGCTTACCGGC
>JACCSD010000141.1 GCA_013813185.1 Burkholderiaceae bacterium | reverse complement strand
GCGCATCTGCGAATGCGCGCCCCTCGGACGCTACGAACTAACGAATCACGCTGCATATTTGGCCCGATATTCTTCCATGGCAGAACGAAAAGCGCGCGCATCCCGCGCGTGGGGTGAATCGGAATCAAGAAACTGCATCAGGTCGCCGAAGTTCGCAATCGATATCACCGGGATGCCGAACTCCTGCTCAAACGCCTGAACAGCTGACTGCGACGACAGGTCTGCACCGCTTCCAGCAACACCAGCCGCGCGCTCGACACGGTCGAGCGCAATCAAGACGGCCACCGGCGTGGCGCCGTGCGCACGAATCAGCTCGACCGATTCGCGCTTCGCCGCGCCGTCGGTGATCACATCGTCAACGATCACCACTCGCCCCGTAAGCGGGCTGCCGACGATGACGCCACCTTCTCCATGATCCTTCGCTTCCTTGCGGTTGAACGCAAACGGCACATCTGCACCGAGATCAGCCAAAGCCACCGCGGTCGCAGAAGCCAGCGTGATGCCCTTGTACGCAGGCCCGAACAACATATCGAACTCGACGCGGCCCTGTGCACGCGCCTGCAACAACGTCTGTGCATAAAACCTCGCCAGCCGCCCCAGCGTGGCGCCACGATTGAACAAGCCGGCGTTGAAAAAGTAAGGCGACAACCGGCCCGCCTTGGTCTTGAACTCACCGAACGCCAGCACCTTGCTGATCAGTGCAAACTCGATAAATTGTTGTCGTAAAGAGTCCACGTCGAAGTCAGAGTCAGGTCGATCAGCCGGTGCGTATAACCTAGTCCAGTGCCCGTCCCACTGATTTTGCCGCATGCGTTCGCGACGAACGACCAAAATTGACGTGATTTTTCGGCTTAGCTCGGCCTGTCCTGGCGCTTGCCATGTTCCGCATTACTACCCTTAACGTAAACGGCCTCCGTTCGGCGACGCGCAAAGGGCTGACCCAGTGGCTCGAGCAGTCGCGACCCGATGTCGTCTGCCTGCAGGAGGTCAAGGCCGACGAATGCGACATCCCGGCAGCGAGCCGGCCGCTTGGCATGCGCGCCTGGTATCACTGCGCTGCCAGGCGCGGCTACGCAGGCACCGCGTTGTATGCAACAAAGCGTCCGCGCGCGATCCGCCTTGGTTTTGGATCGAAAGAGTTCGATGCAGAGGGCCGCTATGTCGAAGCGGAATTTTCCGCAGTCACCGTGATCTCCGTGTACTTTCCGTCGGGGTCGTCGGGGCCGCATCGGCAGGAGTCGAAGTATCGATTCCTGGCCAGGTTTCTTCCGCACCTGAAGCGGCTCGCGGCCAGCGGCCGCGAGTTCATTTTATGCGGCGACATCAACATCGCACACCGCGAAATCGATTTGAAGAACTGGCGCAGCAACCGAAAGCACTCGGGCTTCCTGCCCGAAGAGCGGGCCTGGCTATCGCGCCTGTTCGAGCGCCACGGCTGGGTCGATGTGTTTCGTACGCTCGATCCACGCCCCGAGCGCTACACCTGGTGGAGCAACTTCGGCCAGGCGTATGCGAAAAACGTCGGTTGGCGCATCGACTATCAGATCGCGACGCCGGGCGTTGCGAAGCGCGCGCTGACCGCGGAGATATTCATGGACCAGCGCTTCTCGGATCATGCGCCGCTGACGATCGGTTACGTTGGCCGCTTATGAAAGGGCGCCGGTGACCGGGCAATCGACCAGCGAGACTGCCGGGCCTCGCAGTTGGAACGACACGCTGCGCGTGTACGCCGAGCCTGCGACGCTGCGCATGCTGTTCCTTGGTTTCTCTGCGGGCTTGCCGCTGCTGCTCGTGCTCGGCACGTTGTCGTTTCGGCTGCGCGAGGCAGGCATCGACCGCACGACCATCGGCTACCTCACCTGGGTCGGTCTTGCATACGGCTTCAAGTGGGCCTGGGCGCCCCTGGTCGATCGACTTCCTTTGCCGTGGCTGACGCGCGCGCTGGGTCGCCGCCGCAGCTGGCTGCTGGCGTCGCAGATCGCAATCATCGGCGGGCTGCTGGGCATGGCATTGACCGACCCGGTGAGCGCGCTGCAAACGCTGGTGGTGTTTACGCTGATCGTCGCCTTCGCTTCGGCCACGCAGGATATTGCGCTTGATGCGTATCGGATCGAATCGGCTGCGATCGACAAGCAGGCGGCGTTGGCGGCGACGTACCAAACGGGGTACCGGCTGGGAACGATTTGGGCCGGTGCGGGCGTGCTGTTCATCGCCGCGCGCGCCGCCGGGGATGTCGGTGCCGAGGGCATCGACGCGACGCGCTATGTTGCAGCGGCTTGGACCATTGCCTATCTGGTAATGGCAGCATCCATCGTGGTCGGCGTGGTCGCCGTGTTGCTCGCGCCCGAACCCGCTGGGAGCGAGGCACGCGCGGATATCGCCGCCCAAGAGCAGGCGTTGGCGCACCGGCTGCACATCGACCGCGGCATTTCGCCCGCGACGGCGCGCCTATTGGCGTGGCTGCAGGCCGCGGTGGTCGGACCGTTCGCCGATTTCATCCGACGCTTTCGCTGGCACGCTTTGCTGCTGCTCGCGCTGATCGCCACGTATCGCATCTCCGACGTCGTGATGGGCGTAATGGCGTTTCCCTTCTACGTGGACATGGGCTACTCGAAAGACGAAGTGGCGGCGATCTCGAAGGTGTACGGCGTCATCATGACGCTCGCCGGTGCATTCGTCGGCGGCGTGCTCGCGCTGCGCTTCGGCGTGATGCGCATCCTGTTCGTGGGCGCGGTGCTGTCGGCGGCGTCGAACCTGTTGTTCGCATGGCTCGCAACGCGCGGACACGATCCGACCGGACTGATCTTCGTGATCTCGGCCGACAATCTGTCGCAGGGCATCGCGTCGGCCGCATTCATTGCCTACTTGTCGAGCCTCACCAACGTTGCCTACTCCGCCACGCAGTACGCCTTGTTCTCTTCAGTGATGCTGTTGCTGCCGAAATTCATTGCCGGTTTTTCCGGCTCGTTCGTCGACGCCTATGGTTACGTCGCGTTTTTTCACGCCACCGCATGGATCGGCGCGCCGGTGCTAATCCTGGTGTGGCTGGCGGCGCGCGCGCGATTGGCTCACGGCTCTCCATCCCAATAGTCGAGATCGGTTTCGGGCCGGTGCATGCGGCCTTTTTCTAGCAGCGGGCCGGCGACCGGCGTAAATGCGAGGTACTTTCCCGAGTCTGGATACTCACAAATTTCCGGAAACTCCTGCGTGCTGATCGACAGGTATTTCAGCGGCGCATTCGACGTATTGATCAACTGGTGCGGATACTCCGGCCCGGCCGGAATGTCGATCACATCGCCTTGGCGTACCGGAATTCGTTCGCCAGCCACCCGCAACGTTCCCCATCCTTCCAGAATCACGAACATCTCTTCCTGCGCGTAGTGGAAGTGATAAGGGCACGAGGTTTTGCCGGGCGGCACCACGTCAACCGATGCGCCGAGCTTTTTCGCCGCAGTGCCGGCGACGCGCCGGCCGATCACGCTCGCCGATCGAACACCCTCATAGAGCGGAGAGTGGGCTTTGCCCGCCTGCCAGTCGGCGTCGTCGATGTTGCGAACCAGCTTGTCGCGCAGCGTCTCGTTCATTCGATTCTGGCTCCAATTTTTTGCTGACTCATAGTCGTTGACTTGCGCTTGATCCGCACGGCGTCAGCGCGTTTCGAACCGATACACCGCCAATGCCGCACGCAGCGCGGGCAACACGGTCACGCTCGATCCATTGGCGAAGACGGCGCGGCCGGTGATGTTCATCCCGAGTTTCGCCGCCAGCACCTCGAAGTCCTTCAGCGTGCACAGATGAATATTGGGGGTGTCGTACCACTGGTAAGGAATATGACGCGTCACCGGCATCCGGCCGGACAGCAACGACATCGCGTGCGTCCAGTGCCCAAAGTTCGGAAAGCTGACAACGCCCTGCCGGGCAACACGCGCCATCTCGAGCAAAATTCCTTCGGCATTGTGCATCGCCTGCAACGTCTGCGACAACACCACCGTGTCGAACATCGCATCGGCAAACATGCGCAGTCCGGCGTCCAGATTGGCCTGGATCACATTGATGCCGGAGCGCACACACTCGGCGACGTGGTCGTCGCTGATCTCGACGCCGTAGCCGCGGCACTGCTTGTGTTCGCGCAGGTGCGCGAGCAGCGCGCCGTCCCCACAGCCGAGATCGAGCACAC
>JACCSD010000137.1 GCA_013813185.1 Burkholderiaceae bacterium | reverse complement strand
GCTGGAAGCGTATCTGCGCGCTGATCAGCCCTACGACTGCGCGGGCGCGGCAAAGATCGAATCGTTAGGCGTTGCGCTGGTCGAGGCTGTCGAGTCCGACGACCCCACCGCGCTGATCGGGCTGCCGCTGATTCGATTGACCTCGATGCTCGCGTCGGCCGGCATCGACGTCCTCGCTTGCCCATGAGCGGCACGCTGTATTTGCTGCCGGCGCCGATCTCGGCCGGCTCGTTGCACGGCTCGCTTCCGCCCGAAGTGATCAAGCTTGCGCACCGCATCGAAAATTTTTTGGTCGAGGACGCCAAGGCGGCACGCGCATTTTTGAAGCGTCTTGGCCATCCGAAACCGCTGCGTGAACTGTCGGTCATCGAGATCGGTCACGCACCGCACGAAGCCGACATTTCGCAATGGCTGGCGCCGCTCGGCGCGGGCGTCGATGTCGCGGTACTGTCGGAGGCCGGCTGCCCCGCAATCGCGGATCCGGGCGCAACGCTCGTTGCTGCCGCGCACCGCAACGGATGGAGAGTGAGGCCACTGGTGGGCCCATCGTCGATCCTGCTGGCCCTGATGGCCAGCGGGCTCGACGGGCAGCGCTTCCGTTTCGTCGGCTACTTGCCGATTGCTGCCGGCGAGCGTGCGGCGGCGATTCAGACGCTGGAACGCACGTCGAGGCGTGGCGAGACGCAGGTTTTCATCGAGACGCCGTATCGAAACACCGCCGTGTTCGAGGCATTGCTGCAGCACTGTCAGCCGGCAACGCGGCTTGCGGTGGCCGTCGATCTGACGGGCGATGAAGAATCTGCGCAGCAGTGCACGGTCAAAGAGTGGCGCACCCGGCCGGCGGATGCGTGGCCGGCATTTGTAAAGCGCCCTGCGGTTTTCTGTTTGCTGGCCTAGACGATAGGACGCAACGGCTCGGCATAGCCGTCGGGCTGCCAGCGCACACGGCCATCCTGTTCGATCACCGTGAGCGCGCGTAGTCCGCCGTGGCCGATGCACGCACCGCCGCGGCACGCACCGCTCACCGGATCGTAGAACGCGCCGTGTGTCGAACACAGCAGGTATTCGGCATCGAAGTCGAAGAACATGCCCGGCTGCCAGTCGAGCTCCATTGCAACATGAGCGCAGCGATTCAGATAGGCGAACGCGCGGCCGCCGTAGCGGATCGCGAATGCCGGTGCGTTGCGCCCGCCGACATCGACTTCGAAGCGGACTCCGCTGCCACCGTTGAGCAGGTCGGTCGATGCGCAGATGTCTATCAAGAGTTGGCCGCCAGCCACGTGCGCAGCTCCGCCACCGATTCGACCAGCGCCAGCGCGCCCTGCGCCGCCAGAAGTGAATGCAGGTGCGCGCCGTAAGTAACGCCGACACTCGCAACACCGGCGGCGGCTGCCATCTGCAGATCGTGCGTGGTGTCGCCGATCATCAACATGCGCCCGGGCTGCACGGCGAGTTGCTCCGCGAGATGAAGCAACATCGCGGGGTGCGGTTTCGATTGCGATTCGTCGGCGCAGCGCGACGCTGCAAAGAGCCGCCCCAATCCGCTCGATTCAAACGCGCCCGCCAAACCGCGCCGGGTTTTGCCGGTGGCTACCGCCAACGTGACGCCGCTCGCTCCGAGTTCTTCGAGCATCGCCTGCATTCCGTCGAACAACACGATCTGCGGTTCGCACGCGAGGTAGTGATGCCGATAGCGCGCCGAGAACTCTTCTGCGCGCTCGGTGGCAAGGCCGGGCACTGCATGCGCCAGGGCATCGAGCAGGCCCAAGCCGATCACGTGACTCGCCTGTTCCATCGTCGGGACCGCCAGCCCAAGATCAGACGCCGCGCTGCGAATGCAGCCCGCAATCATTGCCGTCGAATCGACGATCGTGCCGTCCCAATCGAACACGATCAGGTCAAAGTGGCGCACCGAGACCCTTCAATAATTCCGTGCATTCGTGAGGCAACGGCGCTTCGAGTGCCATCGGCCGGCTGGTCACTGGATGCTTGAAGTCCATCGCACCGGCGTGCAGGAACATCCGCGCCAGGCGCGGAAGGTTGGAAATCAGGGTGCCGCGCGCAATGTGCTTGTTCAATTCGAAGTCACCGTACTTGTCGTCGCCGACGATCGGAAAACCCAGATGCGCGAGGTGCACGCGAATCTGGTGCGTCCGGCCGGTTTTCAGATCGGCTTCGAGCAATGAGAATTTGCCGTAACGCTTGATCAGGCTGAACACCGTGTGCGATTCCATCCCTTCCGCGTCGACGCTGACCCTGCGTTCGCCATGACGATTGACGTACTTTGTCAGCGCCAGTCGAACATGCTGGCGATCGTTGACCCAGTCACCCTGAACCAGAGCCGAGTATCGCTTTGCGACGAGGCCTTCACGCAAATCCTCGTGCAGTCCGAGCAAAGCGCGGCGCGACTTCGCAAGTAGCAGAATGCCGGACGTTTCCCGGTCGAGCCGATGCACCAGTTCCAAAAAAGGCTGATGGGGGCGTGCTGCGCGCACACGCTCGATCAACCCGAAGGCGATACCGCTGCCGCCATGCGCAGCCAATCCGGTGGGTTTGTCGACCGCCATCAGATGCTCGTCTTCGAACAGGATCGGTGGCATCGCAGCCGCCGGAATGGCAGCCAGCGGAGTCGGCGGGCGCTCTGCAAGTCGCATCGGCGGAATCCGCACTTGATCGCCGGCCGCCAGGCGATAGTCCACCGCCACCCTGCCCTTGTTCACCCTGACCTCACCGGCCCGCACAATGCGATAGACGTGGCTCTTTGGCACCCCCTTGGCGATCCGGATCAGGTAGTTGTCGAGCCGTTGTCCCTCGGCCTCGGGCCCGATGGTTCGATAGGAAGCACGGTCGGCGGCGACCGCTTGCAGCTTGGGGGCATGTTCAGCCTGCCCCGGCAGCCCACCCGCCGGTTCGCCGGCCCCCGTTATTTCGGTTTTACGGGTAGTGCCCATCTTGCCTATACTCGCGCAGTCGGGGCGTTTGAAAAACAACTGAAAGCAACTGAACCCGCATCGCGGAGATTGTAGCCAGGCTCATCTCCGCACAGGCGCCCGGGACGCGTAGCGTTCCAGGCATGTGGAGGTGACGATCACCTCCTGAATTCGCAGCCGCGCGATCGTCTGAGACGAGCGCAGCAGCTGCACCCGAGCCGGCGATGAGCCGGTTCCGCTGAAACGATTTGTTCGGACCTCAGAAAAGCGAGTTAACGAGACCAGGCCTCCGGAACAGTGCTCCATGCGATCCGCCCCCCACGCTGAAGATTCCGAGCCGCGCCCAGTTGGCGCCGGCCCGTGGAATGCGCATCGTCTCTTGAATGCACCTTGCATCGTTGCTCACCGCATTCTTGCGGTGCCGGCAACCTGCATTTCCGAAACCTGAGACTTTAGTTACCGGCAACTTCGTTTCAGCACAACAACAGCGCCAAAGCGAAGGCGCAGAGGAGTGCTGATGAAACGCATGTTGTTCAATGCCACGCATGCAGAAGAGCTGCGCGTGGCGATCGTCGAGGGCCAGAGGCTGGTCGACATCGATATCGAAACCGCCGGCCGCGAACAACGCAAGTCGAACATCTACAAGGGCGTAGTTACCCGCGTCGAGCCCAGCCTGGAAGCCTGCTTCGTCGACTACGGCGAGGAGCGCCACGGCTTTTTGCCCTTCAAGGAAGTATCCAAGATCTACTTTCGTGATGGCGTTGATGTGCGCACGGCGCGTATCCAGGACGCGCTGAAGGAAGGGCAGGAACTCGTCGTCCAGATCGAGAAGGAAGAGCGCGGCAACAAGGGCGCCGCGCTGACGACGTTCGTCTCGCTGGCGGGCCGCTATCTGGTGCTGATGCCGAACAACCCGCGCGGCGGCGGCGTGTCACGGCGCATCGAGGGTGAAGACCGGCAGGAATTGCGCGAAACGATGGACCAGCTTGACTTGCCGGCGGGCATGTCAATCATCGCGCGCACCGCGGGCATCGGCCGCGCGGTCGAAGAGCTGCAGTGGGATTTGAACTATCTGATGAAGCTGTGGCACGCGATTGAAGGTGCCGGGCGTCCGCAGTTCGAGTCGGTCGTCACCGATGCCGAAGGCAAGAAGACCACCACCTACGTCGATAACCAAAACGGCCCGGATGGGCAACGGCTTAAGCGAGCCAACCCGCCGCCGTTTCTGATCGTTGAGGAATCGAATCTCGTGATTCGCGCGATCCGCGACTATTTCCATCCTGAGATCGGCGAGATTCTGGTCGACACCGACGATATCTACGAGCAGGCGCGCCAGTTCATGGCGCACGTGATGCCCGACAACCTGCAGCGCGTAAAACGCTACCAGGACGACGTGCCACTGTTCTCCCGCTTTCAGATCGAACACCAGATCGAGACCGCGTACTCGCGCCAGGTGCCGCTGCCGTCGGGTGGCTCGATCGTGGTCGATCACACCGAAGCGCTGGTCTCGGTCGATGTGAACTCGGCGCGCTCCACCAAGGGCTCTGACATCGAAGAAACTGCGATGCGCACGAACATGGAAGCGGCTGACGAGGTAGCACGGCAACTTCGCTTGCGCGACCTCGGTGGATTGATTGTGATCGACTTCATCGACATGGAGGATTTGAAGAATCAGCGCCAGGTCGAAACCCGGTTGAAAGACGCGCTGCACTACGACCGCGCGCGCGTGCAGATGGGCAAGATTTCACGTTTCGGCCTGATGGAATTATCGCGCCAGCGAATTCGCCCTGCGTTGAATGAAGGCAGCCACGTCACGTGCCCGCGCTGCAACGGTGTTGGCGTCATCAGAGATACGGAAAGCTCTGCCCTGCATATCCTGCGCATCCTGCAGGAGGAGGCGATGAAGGAAGGCACCGCGGCCGTCCACGCGCAAGTGCCGGTCGAGGTCGCCAGTTATTTGCTGAACGAGAAACGCGCCGACATCGCGAAGATCGAAGCGCGCCTGCGTTTATCAGTCGTGCTGATACCGAACAAATTTATCGACACGCCGCACTATCACATCGAGCGCCTGCGGCACGACGACGCGCGACTCGAAGTCGCGAAGGCGAGCTTCGAGCGTGCAGCCGAGCTCGCGCCGAGCACCGATACGCCCTATCTATCCGGCATCCGCGGCAAGGCCGGCGACGAAGGCGTTCGCGCGCGGCAAGAGGCGGTGGTCAAGGGCATCGTGCCCGAGACGCCGGCGCCGATGCCAGTGCAGCCGGCGACCATTGCAGTCGCAGCGGCACCGCCTGAGCGATCCTCCCAGGTCAGCATGTGGGATCGTATCGTCGCTTTCTTTACGGGCAGCGACGTTGCGGAGCCAACGCCGATCGTCGTGCCCGCACCGGTAAATCCGAGGCCGGCGCGCACCGATCGCGGCCAGGGTGAGCACCGGCGCGGCCGTGGCAATGGCGACGGTCGGCGCGAAGGCCGCCGCGATGGTCGCCGCGATGGCAAATCCGGAGAACGTCGCGACGGCAAGCGCGATGGCGATGCCCGCCAAGGCGCGGACGACGCAAGTCGGGAGGCTAAGCGCGATACAAGGCGGCCCGACGAGCGCCGTCCAGCGGGCGCGAAGCCGGATGGCAAACCCCGCAAGGAACAGCCGCCGTTGCAGGATTCGCGCGGCACCGAAGAAGCAGGCGAGAAACGCAAGCCGCGGCCTCGTCCCGAAAAGGACAAATCGATCGTGGCCGAGACGGCGGAGCGCGTGACAATGCCCGAGGATATCGGGCCGTCGCCTTCGATCGCCGCCGTCGGAGCACTGGTTAGCGCTGACTCGGTCGCCGAGGCGCCACGCACTGAAGGTCAGGAAGATCGAGGTCGCAGACGCCGGCGCCGGCGCGGCCGCGGTGGCCGCAGCGAAAACGGCGCTGACGTAGCGGCGTCCGGAAATGGCAACGCGCTCGCTGCTGAACCAGCGGATGACGATCTCAACTTTGCTGAACGGCCCGTTGACGAGCCCGACTTCGATGAAGCTAAGCCCATCGCGTCGGCGTTGGTCAACGAACCGCTGGTAGAGACCGTCGCGGTGGCGCTTCCCTCCGAGCCGGCGCACGAAACCGTCGTAGTCAGCAACATCACGGCGGTGCGCCTACCACCTGTGGTCAGCGCGCCGACGATGATCGCGCTGCCCGTCGTGCAGCAGGCGCCCCTGCTGATCGATGAACTGCAACCCGTGCTGCAGAGTGCGGGCTTGATGCTCGTACAAACTGCGCCCGATCGGCATGCTGAAACACAGGCGAAACTGGCCGCCGAACAGGCGCCACCGCGCGCGCGTCGGGAACGCCCGCTGTTGCCGACGATGGAGGACGCACCGTTGGTGCAGATTGAAACGCAGCCTCCGCCTGAGGAGCGACCAAGCGTCTAGCCGCATTGCGCCATGACAAGCCGCGTCATCCCGCTGATCGATTCGCGTGTGGCCATGCCGCCGCGCGCGGTCCACGAGTATGTCGAAACGCCGGCGGTCGGGGACCTCGCCGATAAACTCGGCCGGCCATTGCGCGATCTGCGGATATCCGTCACCGATCGCTGCAACTTTCGGTGCACGTATTGCATGCCGAAGGAAGTGTTCGACTCGGACTATCGCTTTCTTCGTCATTCTGATCTGCTCACCTTCGAAGAGATCGCACGGCTCGCCGCAGCGTTCGTACGTCATGGCGTCGAAAAAATTCGCCTGACGGGGGGCGAGCCGCTGCTGCGCAAGGATCTGCACAAGTTGATCGCGATGCTGTCGCCGCTGCGGACGCAAGGCGGCAATGAACTCGATATCGCGTTGACGACCAACGGCTCGGTCCTGGCGCGCAAGGCGCAGCAGCTTGCTGACGCCGGTTTGAAGCGAATCACGGTTTCGCTGGACGGGCTCGATGATGCGACGTTCCGCCGCATGAACGACGTCGACTTTCCGGTGCGCGATGTCCTGGCAGGCATCGATGCGGCGGCTGCGGCTGGAATGACGCCGGTGAAGATCAATATGGTCGTCAAGCGTGGGGTCAACGAACGTGAAATCGTCGCGATGGCACGTCACTTCCGCGGCACCGGCCATATCGTTCGATTTATCGAATACATGGATGTCGGCACTTCAAACGGCTGGCGCATGGATGAAGTGGTCCCGTCGCGCGAAGTTCTGCAGCGCATCGCTGAAGAATTTCCGCTTGAACCACTCGACGCACGTTACTCGGGCGAGGTGGCCGAGCGCTGGCGCTATCGTGATGGACAGGGCGAGATCGGCGTGATCTCCAGCGTCTCACAGGCCTTCTGCCGGGACTGCACGCGAGCGCGCCTATCGACCGAGGGCAAGCTTTACCTGTGCCTGTTCGCCCACCAGGGGCATGACCTGCGCGCGCTGCTGCGAGGTAACGGCGCACAGGGGCTGACAGAAAAGAAGATCGAGGAAGCCATCGGCCGCATCTGGAGCGCGCGCGCCGATCGTTATTCAGAGCTGCGTACCGAGGCGACGCCAGCAATGCCGAAGGTCGAGATGTCGTACATCGGCGGATAGGGCTGCGTGAAGAACGTAACCGGTCTGGTCCTGGCCGGTGGACGCGGCCGGCGCGTCGGCGGCGCAGACAAGGGCTGGCTGATATACGAAGGCAGGCCGCTGATCGTCAGCGTGGTCGAGCGCTTCGCACCGCAAGTCGGGCCGTTACTGATCTCGGCCAATCGCAACCTCGAACGTTATGCAGCATTCGGCGAAGTCGTCGGCGATGACGTGGCCGATGTAAGCGGCGAGCGCTTCGCGGGGCCGTTGATCGGAGCGCTGAGCGGCTTGAGGCGCGCACGCACTGATTGGGTCGCGATCGTTCCGTGCGATGCACCGCATCTGCCCACCGATTTGGTCCCGCGTCTGCTACGTGCCGCGCTAAGCAACGATGTAATGGCCGCATGCGCCAGCGTGCACGGGCACCTGCAACCGGTCTTTGCGCTGGTAAAAACCAGCTGCGCCGACGGGCTCGCGCGATCAATAGCCAATGGCGAACGCGCCATGCATCGATGGCTCAAAGCCCTCGAAGCGGCGGCGGTGGATTTCGACGATCCTCAGGCGTTCACCAACATCAACAAGCCGATCGGCAACGGCAATCGAGAGACACACGCCGCAGACGGTCCGTAACCGACACCGTCACATCGAAAACCGATGGGCAGCCCGCTCGTGCGCTTTCGCTGCTTCTTCTTCTCGATCCTTCGGCGGCGCGCCTGTTTGCAAAGAACGCAGAAGCCTTTCCGAGATGCCTGTGATTTCGTCGACCGCCTTCAGGAACGCAACTTCGTTTACCTTGGAAGGCTTGTTGAATCCCGTCACCTTTCGCACAAATTGCAGCGACGCAGCGCGTATCTCGTCTTCGGTCACCGGTGGCTCGAAATTGAAGAGGGTCCTGATACTTCTACACATAAGTTGACCTCAATACTTTGGGAAAGTGCTCTCAAAAGCGCTTCATCAACCGCAACATCCTGCCCACGTGCGGCTTATACGGCGGCAGAAATAGCTTCATTCCGTTCAATCGTGACTGCCGAAACACCGGCGTGAGCTTGCTGAAGGTATCGAATCCCCATTTGCCGTGATAGTGGCCCATGCCGGACGTGCCGATGCCGCCGAACGGCAAATCTTCCTGCGCCACGTGCAGCAGCGTGTCGTTGATGCAGACGCCGCCGGCGTGCGTGTTCTTCAGTGCGGACTCTGCGCGCGCGCGATCGTGGTCGAACCAGTACATCGCAAGAGGTCGCGGCTGCGAATTGATGAACGCGATCGCTTCCTTGACATCGTCATACGGAATCACAGGTAACAGCGGGCCGAAGATTTCATCTCGCATGACGGCGAGCTCCGGCGCCGGGTCAATCACGATCGCCGGCGCCAGCCGATGCGCACGCTCGTCGCGTTCGGCACCGTTGAACAGCGGCACGGTGTCGGTACCTGCGGCACGTGCCTGCTCGAGGTAGCCAGCGAGTCGCTCGTACTGCCGCACATTGACGATGCTGCAATAGTCGACGTCGTCGAGCCCGGCCGGATACATGCTTTGCGCCTGACGCCTTGCCGATTCGACAAACGCCGGCAGTTCAGCGCGCGGCACCAGCGCATAGTCGGGCGCGATGCACGTTTGACCGGCGTTCAGCAATTTGCCGGCGAGCACGCGCTGCACAGCATGCTCGATCGGATAACCTGGAGTGATGACGGTCGGCGACTTGCCGCCAAGCTCCAGTGTCACCGGAGTCAGATTCTGCGCCGCGGCGCCCATCACTTTGCGGCCGACGCTGGTCGATCCCGTGAACAACAGATGATCGAACGGCAGCGCGGAAAACTGCGTTGCGACCTCCGGGCCGCCCGTGATCACCGCTACCTCGTTGGCTCTGAACGTCGATGCAATCAATTCCCGGAACAGTTCCGAGAACGCCGGCGTGAACTCGGACATCTTGATCATCGCCCGATTACCCGCGGCCAGTGCCGCCACCAGCGGGCTCGCCGCAAGAAACAGCGGATAGTTCCATGGCACGATGATGCCGGTGACTCCGAGAGGACGCGGAATCACCTGCGCGCGCGCCGGCAGGAACCACTTCGACACGGAGGCAGCGCGCGGCTTCATCCAGCGCCGGCCGTGCTTGAGCGCGCCACGCACTTCGGCAATGCTCGGGAAGATTTCCCCGATTTGCGTTTCGATCCGCGGGCGGCCGGCAAAATCACGATCGATCGCAGCCTCGATCGCCGCTTCGTTTCGTTCCAGTAAATGTTTCAGCCGCTGCAGGCGATTGCGACGCTCGTCCCATTCGGCGAACGGCGCCGCATCGTAAGCGACGCGCTGAATTTCGAAGACGGCGTACAGCTCGGAGGGAGCATCCGATGCGTTCATGGCCGATAGCTTACTGCGGCCAAGCGTGTGATCATCTCTGATGGCAGACCCGTGGGCAGCTGGCGCGAATCGAAATGCCGCTGTCGGCACGCAAAGACACTTGGTGTCCGGCAGAAGTTCGTCGAGCAAGAATGCCGATCATCGCCGCCATACTTTGTCGCCTCTGGCGCCGCCCTCGACATTCCTGCTGGGCGTTGGTCGGCGCCGGTTCGCAGCATTAGACGACGAACCTCTAACTCATGACACTAGGCGAAAGAGACCACACCATGTTCTTCAACAACTGACCGACCTTGTTCACGTCGTCGTTGTCGGCACCTTGGTCTACGTCGGGCTCATCGTGTGCCTGCGCGTCACCGGCAAGCGCACCCTTTCGAAGTGGAACGCGTTCGATTTCGTCGTCACGATCGCTCTCGGCTCGACGCTTGCGAGCGCGTTTCTTTCCAAGTCCGTGGCGCTGACGGAGGGCATCCTCGCCGTCGCGGTGCTCGTTGGCCTGCAGTTCATCATCACCTGGCTATCGGTGCGTTTTTCGTCGATCCGTCACCTCGTCAAGGGCGAACCGACGCTGCTGCTCGACCATGGCAAGTTCCTGCGGAGTGCTTTGCTCTCCCAGCGCGTCACGGAGTCGGAAGTTCGCGCGGCGGTTCGCGCGGCCGGAATCGCCGCGCTCGAAGACGTGAGTGCGGTGGGTACTGGAGACGGATGGCAGCTTCAGTGTGATGAAGAACTCGCAGTCAGCTTCGCGATCTGCTCTCGAAGACGTCAAAGGCTCAGGCTCTGGGCGGACTGACTGATGGTTCCAGCCACTCCGTGGCACCCGAGACCAAGTACCGCGAGGTCCGGATGCAAGCTCACTTCAGCGATTGAACCGCCGATCGGATTTCGTCCACGCGTGCCTCGGTCGGTTCACCCTCCACGCGGGCAACGATCTTTCCTACGGAATTCAAGACGAAGACGAATCCCTCGTGGCTGTCGGTCGGAATGCCCAACGCTTTCTCGAGGTCCGACTCGGCAAGTATCCAGGTCTGGTCGTAATAGCGCGCCGGGATCTTTGCCTTGGCGCGTCCGATCGCGTCGGCTTCGCTCATGAAGAACGGCAGGTCGATCGCAAGAACGTCGCGGATGCGCACTGCGCTCTGGTCGATGTTCTTGCGCAGGGCCGTGGCCCACATACGGGTGTCTGCGGCAGCGTCCTTGCTCGGCGTGACGATGAGGAGCGTGGGCTGGCCAAGCAGCTTGTCGGCCGCCACCTTCTTGCCGCTCAATGCCGTGGCGGTGAAGCTCGGAATGGCACCGCCGCCGGATTGCGCAAAGACGTTCGAGGCGCTCAGCAGCGCGATGAAAAGAACAGTCGATCGGGTGGTCATGTGCGGTCCGTGCAAAGGGAAGTGTCGGAAATTCTGTGTCGATCCGCGCGGGAACTCACGAGCGCGCGCAACAGGCCGACTGTGAGGCAAACAGTGTGCCGGAGCACCTATGCATTCATGGACCAGTAGCTAATGCCGGAGGTCGTCGAGCTGCTCGAGGCTGCTCCAATGCATCTGTGCCCGACGGAGCAACGATGAGGCGAGTTGCGTTGACCGGTGATCACGTTCTGCTGCGTCCGTGGCAGGACGGCGATGGCGACAGTTTCGCCGCGATGAACGCGGACCCGCGCGTGATGGAGTTTTCCTCGCGCCGCTTTCGCGCGCGGAATCCGACGCGCTGCTGGCCCGCATGCGCGCCGTCATCGCAGAACGAGGCTGGGGCTGGTGGTGCGTCGACATTGGCGGCAAATGCGCCGGCTTCACCGGCTTGAGCGTGCCGCCTTACGAGACACCGTTTACGCCGTGTGTGGAAGTCGGCTGGCGGTTCAGGCCGCAGTTCTGGGGGCGCGGGTACGCAACCGAGGCTGCGCGGCTCGCGCTCGACTACGGATTCAACACATTGCAACTGCCGGAGATCGTGTCGTTTACTGCGGTGAGCAATCAGCGGTCACGCGGCGTGATGGAGCGCATCGGCATGCAGCGTGATTTCGCCGGCGACTTCGCTCATTCGCGCATCCCGGAAGGGCATCCGTTGCAGAGTCACGTGCTTTATCGATTGAAGCGACCGCGTTGAATTAAGCGATTTCTTCGTACAGCGGCAACGTCAGGAACTCCGCGAATTCCGGCTGCGTACTCATCTTCTCGAAGATTCGCGCGGCGTGATCGTAGGTCGGGGAATCGGAGCCCACCACGGCCTTGACCTTCGCAAGTTCCTCCGGGATCAGCGTGCGCACCAAAGCGGCGTCGACCTTGCGCCCGTCCTGCAGCACGCCCTTGGGCGAACGAATCCACTGCCACACCTGAGAGCGGCTGATTTCTGCAGTGGCCGCGTCCTCCATCAGGTTGTGGATCGGCACACAGCCGTTGCCGGCCAGCCACGAGCCCAGGTAGTGGATGCCGACATTGATGTTCATGCGCAGTCCCGCTTCGGTGATCGGCGCTTCGGGTTCGAAGTTCAGCAAGTCGGACGCACTGACCTTCACATCGTTGCGTTTCTTGCCGATCTGATGCGGGCGATCGCCAAGCACTTTGACGAATTCCTCCATCGCAATCGGCACAAGACCAGGGTGCGCAACCCAGCCGCCGTCGTAACCGTCGGTCGCGTCGCGCTGCTTGTCGCTGCGCACACCTGCCATCGCGGCCTCGTTCTTCACCGGATCATTCTTGATTGGAATCAGCGCGCTCATGCCGCCGAGTGCCGGCGCATCACGCTTGTGGCAGGTGGCCAGCAGCAGCAGCGCATACGCGCGCATGAACGGCGCGGTCATCGTCACCTTGGCACGATCGGCCAGCACGAAGTTCGTGTCGACCTT
>JACCSD010000097.1 GCA_013813185.1 Burkholderiaceae bacterium | reverse complement strand
GGCGCGAAATGATCCGCCAGGCAATCGCCGAGCACAACACGCAGGTGCACCACGTTCCGCTCCATCGGCAGATGATTCCGTGGGCGATGCGCAGCAACGTGACGGTCGTCCACCGGCCGGACAACGTGCTGAACATGGAGTCGGTAACCATCGGCGGCAACGAGTAGAACCCTGCGTTACTAAAAGAAAGGGCCGGTTCGCCGGCCCTTTTCATTTAGTTAGCTCATTTGGGTAAACTCGCGCGCTGCTTGTCGAACACCGTGGCAGTCGCATATAACTACAAGATAGAAGTCGGGGACGGAGATGCGACTAATACTGCTTGGGCCGCCAGGCGCCGGCAAAGGCACGCAAGCCGCGTTCATTAAGGAGCGTTACAAAATTCCGCAGATTTCAACCGGGGACATGCTGCGCACGGCGATCGCGGCCGGCACGCCGCTCGGCGTCGCCGCCAAGAAAGTGATGGACACGGGTGCCCTGGTATCCGACGACACCATCATCGGCCTGGTGAAAGACCGGCTGCGTGCGCCCGACACCGCCGCCGGTTACCTGTTCGACGGGTTTCCGCGGACGATCCCACAGGCCGAGGCGATGCAGGACGCCAGTGTGAATCTCGACTACGTGCTCGAGATCGATGTTCCGCAAGGCGACATCATCGATCGAATGAGCGGCCGCCGCGTGCACCCCGCCAGCGGGCGCGTGTATCACGTCAAATTCAATCCACCGAAGGTCGAAGGCAAAGACGATCTGACCGGCGAGCCGCTGATTCAGCGCGACGATGACAAGGAAGAAACCGTGCGCAAACGGCTCGCTGTGTATCGCGACCAGACCAGCGCGCTGGTCGGTTACTACGCGAACCTCGCGTCCAGCGGCAACGCGGACGCCCCCAAGTATCGCCGTATTTCCGGTGTCGGCACCGTCGACGAAATCAAGCAGCGCGTTTCGGCCGCGCTGTCTTCATAAATTTTATTATTGAACTAACGGTTTTTTCTAACAATTTCGGCAAGGAGAACAGCATGTCTGGATTGGTACTCGCGCTCGCCTGCGGCTTTGCGGCCTTGGGTTTCGGCGTGTGGTCCATTCTCTGGATTCTGAAGCAGCCCGCGGGCAATGCTCGAATGCAGGAGATCGCGGCCGCGATACAACAAGGGGCACAGGCGTACTTGAATCGTCAGTATCGAACGATCGCGATCGTCGGCGTGGTGCTGGCCGTGATCATCACACTCGTGCCGCAACTCGGCATCTGGACCGCGATCGGCTTCGTGCTGGGTGCGGTCCTGTCGGGCGCCGCGGGCTACGTCGGCATGAACGTGTCAGTGCGCGCCAATGTGCGCACCGCGCAAGCCGCGACACTCGGATTGAATCCAGCGTTGAACGTCGCGTTTCGCGGCGGCGCGATTACCGGCTTGCTCGTTGTCGGCCTCGGACTAATCGGCGTGGCGGGCTTCTACTGGGTGCTGCGATCCACCCATGCAGCGGCGAACGTGCGCGAGTTGCTGCATCCAATGATCGGGTTTGCATTCGGCGCTTCGCTGATTTCGATCTTTGCGCGCTTGGGCGGCGGCATATTTACCAAAGGGGCCGACGTCGGGGCCGATCTGGTCGGGAAAGTGGAAGCGGGCATTCCGGAAGACGATCCGCGCAATCCGGCCGTGATCGCCGATAACGTCGGTGACAACGTGGGCGATTGTGCTGGTATGGCCGCCGACTTGTTTGAGACGTTTGCGGTGACGGTGATCGCCACGATGCTGGTCGGTGGCTTTGTGTTTCGAGACGCCGGTGACGCCGGGATCATCTATCCGCTGGTGATCTCCGGTGTGTCGATTCTGGCGTCGATCGTCGGCTGCATGTTCGTCAAGGCGCGCCCAGGCGGCAAGATCATGAACGCGCTGTATCGCGGTCTGCTGGTGGCGGCTGCGATCTCGCTGGTGCTGTTCTATCCGGTCACCGACTGGATTCTTGGCCCCGTCATCGCCACCGCGGTGTCGTCCAAGGTCACCGTAATGAGCTTGTACTTGTGCGCCGTGGTCGGACTCGTGCTCACCGCCGCGCTCGTCTACATCACCGAGTACTACACCGGCACCCAGTTCAAGCCGGTCAAGTACGTCGCGCAGGCGTCGACCACCGGGCACGCGACCAACATCATCGCCGGCCTTGCGGTGTCGATGAAGGCGTGTGCGTGGCCGGTGATTGCGATCTGCATCGCGATATTGACCTCCTATTGGCTGGCCGATCTGTATGGCATCGCGGTGGCTGCCACTGCGATGCTGTCGATGACCGGGATCATCGTCGCGCTCGATGCTTATGGCCCGATCACCGACAACGCGGGAGGCATTGCCGAAATGGCCGGCCTACCGAAGGCAGTGCGAGACGTCACCGATCCTCTCGATGCCGTAGGCAACACCACCAAGGCGGTGACCAAGGGCTACGCGATCGGCTCGGCCGCGTTGGCGGCACTCGTGCTGTTTGCCGATTACACCGGCGGGTTGGCAGCGGCTGGAATCAACGTCACGTTCGATTTGTCGAATCCCGACGTCATCATCGGCCTGTTCATCGGCGGCTTGATTCCCTTCCTGTTCGCCGCGATGGCGATGGAAGCCGTCGGCCGCGCGGCCGGCGCGGTAGTCGAGGAAGTGCGGCGCCAGTTTCGCGACATCAAGGGCATCATGGAGGGCACTGCGAAGCCCGATTACAGCCGGGCGGTCGACATGCTGACGACATCGGCCATCAAGGAGATGATGATTCCGTCACTGTTGCCGGTGCTGGTGCCGATCCTGGTCGGACTTCTGCTCGGGCCGGCGGCGCTCGGCGGCGTGCTGATGGGCACCATCGTCACCGGACTTTTCGTCGCGATTTCAATGACGACCGGCGGCGGCGCGTGGGACAACGCCAAGAAATACATCGAAGAGGGTCATCACGGCGGCAAAGGCTCGGACGCGCACAAGGCCGCCGTCACCGGCGACACTGTCGGCGATCCGTACAAGGACACCGCCGGCCCTGCGGTCAACCCGCTGATCAAGATCATCAACATCGTGGCGTTGCTGATCGTGCCGATCATTGCCAGTGTGTACGGCGGACAACCTATGACCGGAAGCAGCGCTCCTAGTGTCGCACCGGCGGTGCGCGTCGCTCCACCCGCGTCCGTGCCCGCCAACCCGGCGCCGGTGGTGGTGCCGGCCAAGTAAGGCAGCGCCGATCGCGATGCACATTCGCGCAATCGGTGATGCCGACTTGCCGGCGGTGCAAGCGATCTACGCGCATCACGTGGCGAACAGTCTCGGCACGTTCGAGACCGAACCGCCTGCATTAGAGGAGATGCGCGCGCGCAGAGAGAACATCGCGCAAGCGGGGCTTCCGTACCTGGTGGCCGAGGTCGACGGCCGCGTCGCCGGTTATGCGTACGCCAACCCCTTTCGTCCGCGCGCGGCGTATCGCAGCACGGTCGAGGATTCGGTCTACGTGGCGCACGACGCGATCGGACTGGGGATTGGCCAGGCGTTGCTAAACGAACTGATCGAACGTTGCGCTGCCCTTGGATTGCGGCAGATGCTGGCAGTCATCGGCGACTCTCAGAATGCGGCGTCGATCGGGGCGCATCGGGCGTGCGGCTTTTCATACGTGGGCGTGATGACATCCGTCGGCCGCAAGTTTGACCGCTGGGTCGACGTCGTCATCATGCAGCGCTCGCTCGGACGCGGAGACGCTGAAGCGCCAGCCTAATGTGACCGTCAACGTCGATAAGGACCGGACTTGCCGGCGGCGATATCGCGAAACAGATGCGTGATTGCTCCTTGCGGCAGGTGTACGCCTCGGTGCGGTTGCCGACTGCCAGCGCCTGCACGGGTCCTGGCGACGGTGTCGCCGTCCTGGATCAGCTGAACGGCGTCGCGCGCGCTGACCAGCTTGCCGCGCTTGAAGCTGCGCGAGCCGTGCAATAGTTCACGACCCTGTTGGCCCATTATTTGCTCACTTTTTCGCTCGTCACTTTAGTCATCCGATCGGATACTTGCCAGCAGTGGCCGAAAGAGTCAGATTGCTGCTTACGGATACATTGGAGTTCAGGAAATTGGAGTTCAATTAAGCAAGGATTTACGTGTCGTCATTCCGCGCACCGCTGCTCACGCTGATCCTCCCGCTTCTCGGACTGTCGCTGGCTGGCTTGACCCTACCCTGCGCGGCGCAACTTCGGCTCGACGTGGTGCCTGAAAGCGCGCTCCCGCGCGCCCACCATCGAATGGCCGCGGGTGCCTCTGCCCAATCGCTCCCGGCGGCCACGACGCGCACGTTCACTGCGTCAGCCGGTTCGACCTGGATCGGTTCTGCAATTCAACTGGAAGAGCCGCGCGTTACCAGCACCGGCCAGTACACCCGCCCAAAGTTTCACGTCGGAGTTCCTTCCGAGTCGATGCGGGGGTTTCTGAACTCGGCCGGCTTCACTGCAGATAAGTGCC
>JACCSD010000052.1 GCA_013813185.1 Burkholderiaceae bacterium | reverse complement strand
AGTCCAGTATCGCCGTTCAGGTCTCCGGCTGCCGCATGTCGCTGCCATGCGCTCGTCAGCCGATGCGCTTCCGCCCACAGCGCGCCGAGATTGATTTTTTCCGCGTTCTTGCGCAAGCGTGCGGCGGCGCGCTTGAAGTCCGCCTCGTCATTCGGTTGCGACACAGGCTGAGCCTTATGGCGCGTCGCAGCTGCGCCCGCGGCTGGCTTGCTCGGCGGGACCGTGGCCGACAGATCGATCGACAACCGTGATAGATCGGCTTCGAACCGCTGGTTGAACTGAAACGTCACGCCCCCGCCGGCGGCGCGCGAAACCATTACGCGCGCTCCGAAAAATTCAATGCGTCGATCAGTGACCGCGCCGCTGAGACCCGAACCAGCGAACGGCTGCACTACATAGGGCTGCACCATCAGCCCCGCCTGCTCGTCGGTCATACCGGTGGCGGTCACCGACGCTGATAGTCGTAACTCCTGGTCTTCCAACGGAATCAGCGTCAGATGAACGATCAGCTCGCCCGATTCGCAGACCTGCAATGAGCTATCGATCAGATTTGCCAGCACACGGCGCAGTCGCGCCGCGTTGCCGATCAGCGCCAAGCCTTGCAGCTCCATATCTTCATACCGAAAGCGCAGACCCTTGCGCTGCGCACGCGCTGCCAGGCGGCGAATCGGCTCGCCGCAGATCTCTTCCAGCGTGTAGCCGTTGCGCGGCGCCGACTTGATCGACGCGTCGGGTGCAATTTCGCGCGCCCGCGCGAGCTCGGCACGCAGCCGGCGATGCGCCGATATGTCGCGAGCGCTGACGATGTAGCCAATCTCAGTGCCGTTCTTGAATTCGGCGACCGACACTTCCAGCGGAAATTGACGGCCATCGTGTCGCTGCGCAACCAATTCCTGACGCCGCCCCGAGGCACGCCCGCCCGCCAAATCACCGGCGAAATTGGCGTTATCTGGCGAGCGATGAGTGGGCGGCAACATCACGTCGACCAGGGCCTTGCCGACGATATCCTGGGCTGTGACACGCAGCAATCGCTCGGCCGCCGGATTGACATGCGTGATCACGCCGATCTTGTCGAGCGCAATCGAAGCCTCGAGCGATGCCGCAAAGATCGCCTCCCATGTTGCCGCTCTGGCCGCAAGCTCACGCCTTTCGCGGCCCATGCGCTGTGACGAGTACAAAATCTCGTCGGATAGACGGGTCAGCTCGGTCGCTACACGCTGCCTGCGCGTTTCTTCCGGCAACCTGCCGTCCACTGTCGCCGCCAGATCAGTTAGGCGGCGCAGCGCGATCGAGATCCGGCGGGACCGCAGCTCGAACGCCAGCATTGCGAACGCTGCGGCAAGGCTGAATCCGCCGACGGCGGCCATCCAGAGCCGCCGATGCAGATCCATTTCACTGAAAGCGCCCAACATAGAATTTGCGGAAGCGACGTCTGCGGCGAGGGCGAGCGCCACGAACGCGAGAAGGTTTCGCGGAACGAGCAGCGCAATGCGGGCAAGCATCCTGCGATGCTCGCGCATTGCCGCTAATACAAGCTCGCAATAAAGGCGCCGCGGAGGCGCCTTTTTGCATTCAAGCCGTTATTCGTACCGCAATGCCTCGATCGGCAACAGCCGCGACGCCTTGCGCGCCGGATAAAAGCCGAAAAAGATGCCGATTGCACCGGAAAACCCGACCGCGAGAAGGATTGCCGATGTTGTGATTTCGGTGCGCCAGTTGGCAAACTCGCCTACCGCAAACGAGGCTCCCACACCAAGCAGGATACCGAGCGCACCGCCGATCATCGACAGCGTGATTGCTTCGACAAGGAACTGCTTCAAGATATCTACGCCGCGCGCGCCGACCGCCATCCTCAGCCCAATCTCGCGCGTGCGCTCGGTCACGCTGACCAGCATGATGTTCATGATGCCGATGCCGCCGACCAATAAACTCACTGAAGCCACGGCGCCGAGCAGCAACGTCAAAACGCGGCTGGCCTGCTCCTGCGCCTGCAAAATTTCTGTCAGGTTGCGAATCGTGAAAGGCTCGTCGGCGCCGGGCTGCACTCGCATCCGCTGCCGCAGCAGCTCGCGGATTCGCTCCTCGACGCCCTTCATGTCAACGCCGTCTACCGTCTTCACCGAGATCGTGTGGATGCGCCGCTGGCGTCCCTGAGTTTGTCCGAGCACGCGGTTGCGCGCCGTCGCGAGTGGCATCAACACGACGTCGTCCTGGTCCTGCCCCAGCGCGTTCTGCCCCTTTCGATCAAGCACTCCGATCACCGTCAGCGGCACCTTTCGCACGCGGATCACCTGGTCGATCGGATCAAGATCGCCGAACAGCTGCCGCGCGGTCGTCTGCCCGATCAGTGCCACCTTGCCGGCTGACGAGATGTCGGTGGGCTCAAACAAGCGGCCGGACGCCAGCGGCCAATCGCGCGCGATCAGGTAGTCATTGTTGGTGCCGAAGTACTGCGTCGCCCAATTCGCGTTGCCGGCCGATACCTGGCCCGAGCCGCGAACCGACGGTGCGGCAACGATCACGCCTTCGACGTCGACCGCGATCGCAAGCGCGTCCTCTTCGGTGAGCGTTTGCGCAGCACCCGCGCCCAGACGCACGCCGCTGCTTGTCGTCGAGCCTGGAAACACCAGCATCAGGTTCGATCCGAGATTCTTGAGCTGCTCGCGCACGCGCTCCTGGGCGCCGCCGCCGATCGCAAGCATTGCGATCACGGCGGCCACGCCGATGATCATGCCGAGCATCGTCAGGCTGGAACGCAGCTTGTTGACGCGCAGCGCCTTCAGCGCAATCCGGAGCACCATCAATGCGTTCATACATGCTCCCTGGCGCTACGCGCGGTCCCTCCAAGAGGGACGTCGCCTTCCTTGGGGCGGCCCGGCGGAAGGCTTGCGGCAACTCCTGCATCCAACTGCGCGAGCGAGTTGCGAGCCGAGCGCTGCGTTTGCCGCTGATCGCTAACCACCTTGCCGTCGCGAAAATGTACCTCGCGCGATGCGAAGGCAGCCACGTCGTGCTCGTGCGTTACCAGCACGATCGTCATGCCGCCAGCGTTCAGCTCCTGCAGCAGCGCCATGATTTCGACACTGGTGCGCGAGTCGAGTGCACCGGTCGGCTCGTCGGCGAGAATCAGAGCGGGATTGTTGACCAGCGCGCGCGCAATCGCCACACGTTGCTGCTGCCCGCCCGATAGTTGCGACGGCTGATGATCGGCACGATCGCCTAGGCCCACCTGCTTCAACTTGTCCAGCGCGCGCGCGTGCCGCTCACCCACCGAAACGTTGGCATACAGCAGCGGCAACTCGACGTTCTCCAGCGCGCTGGTGCGCGCCAGCAGGTTGAATTGCTGAAACACAAAACCGATGCGCCGGTTGCGAACCGCCGCCAGATCATCAGCGCTCATCCGCGCGACGTCTTCGCCGGCCAGCCAGTAGCTGCCCGACGTCGGACGGTCCAGACAGCCGATCATGTTCATGAAGGTTGATTTGCCGGACCCGGACGGCCCCATCACTGCGACAAAGTCGGCCGCCGCGATGTCGAGCGAAACGCCGGCCAGCGCGTGCACGACGTTGTCTCCCAGCGCGTAGTCCTTGGTCAGATCGGCAACGCGAACCAGCGGCTCCGGCATCAGAAAAACATCCTCGGCGGGCTGCCTTTCTGAGCGGGCGTGCCCGGCGTCGATCCACTCTGCAGGCCGACGACCACTTCCGCGCCCTCGGCCAGTCCTTCGCCGATGACTTCACTCATCGCTCCGTCCGACAAGCCGACTCGAACTTCGATAGCTCTTGGCTTGCCGTTCTCTGCAAGATAAACGCGGCCGCGCGCAGCTTGTCCGCCACCCGCGCGTCCCGCGAGTTCAGTGACGATCTCGGCATAGCGAGCCTTTTGTTCGGCCTTCAAGATTTCTTCGACACGCGCGCGCATGTCGGAGCGAATGGCGGCGCTTTGCCGCGCGCGCGCCTCCTCGGGCAGATCGCGCAGGCCCATGAACTTGTTTCGCATCTCGGCAAAGATCGGGTCGAGGCGTTGTTGCTGATCGGCGTCCATCTTCAGTTCGCTGACGATTCGCTCGCGGAATTGATTCAATTGGCC
>JACCSD010000051.1 GCA_013813185.1 Burkholderiaceae bacterium | reverse complement strand
ATCCAGCGGAGTTGCCATGGCGCGACCTTGGCATTGACGTTGTCCTCGAATGCACCGGATTTTTCACCACCAAGGAAAAGGCATCCGCGCATTTGAACGGCGGCGCGAAGAAAGTGATCATCTCGGCGCCGGGCGGCAAGGATGTCGACGCGACGATCGTCTTTGGTGTCAACCAGGGCACGCTGAAGGCGTCGCACACGGTGATTTCAAATGCTTCGTGCACGACCAACTGCCTGGCGCCGCTGGTCAAACCGTTGCACGAAAAGATCGGGCTCGTCAGTGGGCTAATGACGACTATCCACTCGTACACCAACGATCAGGTGCTGACCGACGTCTATCACGAAGACCTGCGCCGCGCGCGCGCCGCCGCCCACAACATGATTCCGACCAAGACCGGCGCCGCGTCGGCGCTCGGCCTGGTGATGCCCGAGTTGCTCGGCAAGCTCGACGGCTACTCGATTCGCGTGCCGACCATCAATGTGTCGATCGTCGACCTGACGTTTATTGCAGCGCGAGATACATCGGTCGACGAAATTAACGCGATCATGCAGGCGGCGGCGGACGGTGAGTTGAAAGGAATACTCGGCGTGAACACCGCTCCGCTGGTTTCCAGCGACTTCAATCACGATCCGCGTTCGTCCATTTTCGACGCGACGCTGACCAAGGTCATCGGCCGGTTGGTCAAAGTCTCAAGCTGGTATGACAACGAGTGGGGCTTTTCAAACCGCATGCTGGATACGGCGGTTGCGCTGATGAGCGCCAAATAACCGCCCCGTGGGTCGCTTATTTCTGTATCCAGGCTGTCTCGCGGTACGCCTTTTGGCTGACAGGCGCGTTGGTGGGAATGTCGGTACCGTTGTGTAGCTTTTTTGCTTACGTCCGCCAGCTCACCAAAATTAAATCCGCGCAATGCATATTGTTCGAGCGTCTGCCACCGTTTTATTGTTGTTGCTGGTGGCGCTCGCCGCCTGCTCGGCGCCTGCTTCCATGACCTCCCCGGATGCACCGGTCGTCGCAGCGATTATTGTTAAACCTCGAATTGCGACCAGTGACTCGGCGGCAGTGCTCAAGCCCATTCGAGCGGCGTTGGGTCAAACGGCGGGCGTTAGATACGTGCGGCCGATGGCCGGCGATGCGCACATCGTGCACCTGACCGCGCCTGCGCAGCGCAGCGAGGTTCCGCAACTGATCGAGCGCCTGAAGGCTTCAGGCGCTTTCCAGTATGTCGAGCTCGATTCGATGATGAAGATTCAATAACTAGTTGTGAACGCAGTTCGTTGAAAGGAAATTCCGTGAACCGTCAACTGCTGGGTCTGACCGGCGCCTTCGTGGCCAGCGTCGCTGTCGCCTTGCCTTCGTCAACCGCGAATTCGACAAGGGTTACTGCGAAGCAGGCTGCGTTGAAGGGCATTCCCGCGGTCAGTAACGCGGCGCCTGAGCAGATGGTGTCGCGCCTGATCGTCAAACTGCGCAGTCCGACGGCGAGCGAGCTAGTGCGTCCGATGTCGGCGTCGCGTGTGCAGGCGCTATCGGCGACGGCCGGTGTCGGCATGAAGTCGGTGCGGCCAATGGCAGGTAATGCTTCGCTGCTGGTTCTTGACACTCCACTTCATTTATCCGAAGCGCGTGCGGTGGCCGCGCGCCTGGCGCGCGATTCGGGAGTCGAGTACGCCGAGCCGGACATCATGTTCAAGAAAGTCGCGACGCCGAATGACCCGCGCTTTAGCGAAATGCAGTGGAATCTGTTCGCACCCAGTGCTACATACACTGGGGCACTTACACCGGCAGCAGGTGGGGGCACTAGGTCGGCAACTGCGACCGGAGGCGCGAACCTGCCGTTGGCTTGGGATGTGACTACTGGCCACAACAGTGTTGTTCTGGCGGTAATCGACACCGGTATTGTCAACCATACGGATTTGAACAATGCCGGGGTCACACCTTTCAGCGAAACGTACGTCCCGAACGGCCGATTCCTCGCGGGCTATGACTTCATTTCGGAAGGCGCTGGCGGGTTGCCGACGAATTTCGTCGCGAATGACGGCAACGGCCGCGATCCGGATCCGTCCGATCCGGGCGACTTTGTCACGACGCAAGACGAGATGGCCCACCCGTTGGTTTGCGACGACGGGCAACCAGGACCGCAGAACAGCAGTTGGCACGGCAGTCATATGGCGGGTGTCGCGGCCGCGATGACTAACAATGCGCTGAGCATCGCCAGCGTTGCTTGGAACGTTCGAGTTCTTCCGGTGCGCGCGCTGGGCAAGTGCGGAGGTGCGCTTTCTGACATCGCCGAAGCGATTCATTGGGCGGCAGGACTTCCAGTACCGGGTGTACCGACCAACACGACACCTGCACAGGTCATTAGCTTGAGCTTGGGCAGCGATCCAGATGTACCGTGTGACGGCACGATGCAGAGCGCGGTGAACGCAGCCATCGCATCCGGGGCAGTTGTCGTTGCGGCGACCGGCAATGACTTCAGGCCGGATGCGATTTCAGTGCCTGCCAAGTGCACTGGTGTTATCGCGGTGACTGCGCACACAATCAACGGCGAAAATGCTGACTACTCCAACATCGGTGCCGCAGGGGGCGCACCGCCGCAACCGACGATCAGCTCACCGGGCGGCGGCCAGCCTACTTTGTTAGGCAGGGGCGGTCCGACCGACGAACCCAGCTGGTTTGGCTATTACATTTGGTCGACGACCCTATGGGGCAACACAACGCCGAGCAGCGGCGGTGGCCCCGGAGGCGCCAGCACCGGGCCGAATCTCTCAGGATTTACCGGCACCAGCGCCGCGACGCCGCAAGTGGCGGCGGTCGCCGCGCTGATCAAGTCGATGATTCCGAGCGCCTCACCCACGATGATTCGCAACTTTTTGGTCACTACGGTGAGGCCGCATCCGGCCGGCGGCGCTTGTGCGCTTCCGCCTCCGATGGGATTCATGGGGCAATGCGGGCCAGGGTTGCTGGACGCCAACGCGGCCGTGCGCGCCGCGGCGCTGGTCGCGCCGCCGGTCGTTATCGTGCAACCGCAGAACACAACGGTATTCGAGGGACAAACGGCCACGTTCTCGGTCGCTGCGACCGGCGCCGGGCCCATTGCGTACCAATGGCGCCGCAATGGCACTCCCATAGCGGGTGCAACTTCTGCGTCGTACACAACGCCGGCAGTAACAATTGCCGCCGACAATGGCTCCACCTACTCGGTCGTTATCACGAACGGCGCGGGCACCGTCACAACCTCGGCGGCGACACTAGCGGTTGCACCGCCGCCTCCGCCCCCGCCGGTCGGCGGCGGAGGCGGCGGCGGTTCGTTGCCTTTCTGGCAACTGCTGCTGCTTGCTGCACTGTCGTTGGCCGCACGCGTTCGCGCCAGCGATCGCACGCAGTAGCTCGCATCATCCGCGGCAAGCGCTTCGATATCGAGCGCTTGCCCGGCCCCCACGGGTAGCCGCTTCATCGTCTGCAAAAGCGGACGCGGTACGACTTTTGGCTGACCGGAAGGTGAGCCTCCGCGTGCTCGTCTTCACGTAAGCTCGTTTCACTGTTGCGCGCCCGATCCATACCTTATGAACACTGTGCGCTCGCTCGCACGCGTACCGGATTTCGGTGTTAATCGAGCGATTTGCGGTCCTCGGGCGCATTCAATATCTGACACTTGCGATGGCTAAAACTTTGCGAGAGGAACTGCCGTGTTGCGTCACAGAATCGGTCTAGGTGCAGTTGGATTGAGTGCCATCGCTGCTATCGCAAGCGTGGCGTTGCCCGCGGCGCTTGCGCAATCGAGCGCGAGACTTACCGCCAAGCAAGCAGCGCTGTTAGGTCTTCCGGCTCCTGCGCAAGCGGTAAGCGAAGAAATGGTCGGTGCGCTGATCGTGAAGATGCGCGCGACTGGATCGCAATTGGCGCAGGCCCAGGGCGGCGCGTACGTGCGATCGCTGTCGAATATGGCCGGCGTCGGCGTCAAGGGAGTGCGTGCAATCAGTGATAGCACTTCGCACGTCGCGCTCGATGGTCCGATGACGATGTCCCAGGCTCGCGCCGTTGCTGCGCGTTTAGCAAGTGATCCGATGGTCGAATACGCAGAGCCGGACGTTGCGATGAGGCCGTTCGCTGCGCCGACGACCGAGCCCTTGTTTGCATCGCAGCAGTGGAATCTGTTTCCACCCGCAAGCATTTATCCCGGCAACGTCGTGGTACCGATGGGCATGCCGGCGAGGACCACTTCTGCACCCGCAGCTGGCGCCGCGAATCTCATCGCCGCGTGGGACCGCACTACGGGGTCTGACACCGTGGTAGTTGCAGTAGTCGACACCGGGATCGTCAATCACCCGGACCTCAACGGAAATACAGTCCTGGTCCCTGTATACACGGCAGCCGGCCGTTTCTTGGCGGGCTATGATTTTGTTTCTTCGGGTGCACTGACCTTGCCGGCGAACACTGTCTCGGGTGACGGCAACGGGCGCGACAACAATCCGGCGGATCCGGGCGATGCTGTGTCGCAAGCCGACAGGGCCAACCCTCTTTGTAACGACAACACGCCCAATCAGGGGACGGCTGCCGCGCCCAGCACATGGCACGGTAGTCACAGCGCTGGCGTGGTCGCTGCCACGGCCAACAACGCCGCTGGAATTGCAGGCATCGGTTGGAACGTCAGAATATTGCCGGTGCGCGCATTGGGCCGCTGTGGTGGCGCCATGTCCGATGTCGCAGACGCGATTCTGTGGTCCGCGGGTTTGACCGTGACAACGGCCCCGGTGCCGCCTGAAACGGCGGTCCCTGCCAATGCGAATCCGGCCAAGGTGATTCTGATCGGCGCCGGTGGCAAAGTCGGCGTTGCATGTAGCCAGACTCTGCAGAACGCAATCGATGCAGCAGTCACTGCCGGTTCCGTAGTGGTCGCGGCGGCCGGCAATGAGGGCAGTGTTACAGGAATAAGCGCACCCGCGAACTGCAACAACGTCATCGCCGTCACCGCGCACGCGATCAATGGTGAGAATGCCACTTACTCGAACATCGATGCGCCAGGGGGCACGCAAGTGACGATCAGTGCGGCTGGCGGTGGTTCACCCGGGTCGCTCGGTTCGAGCCCGGGAGCTCCCTCAGGCATTGATGATCCGGCGTGGGACGGCTACTACATCTGGTCCACCACACCAAGCGGCGGCGGCGCTCCGCAGCTTCCTCTTACCTACACGGGCAGATTCGGCACCAGTCCAGCCGCTGCGCAGGTAGCAGGAGTCGCGGCGCTCATCAAGTCAGCGGTTCCTGCGGCAACGCCGGCGCAAATCAAGAGCGCGATCGTCACCAGCGCGCGACCTTTTCCGGATCTAACCTTGTGCGCCCCAGGGCGCGACTTCGCCGGCCGATGCGGCGCCGGCATGCTGGACGCCACCCGCGCATTGCAAGCGGCTGGCCCTCCACTCGTTGTGACACCACCGGCGAGTGTGACCGTAGCCGTAGGCGGAACCGCATCCTTTACCGTCGAGGCAATCGGGGCCGTGTCCTATCAATGGGTCCGTAACGGCGTGGCGATCGCTGGTGCAACAGGACCGACTTACACGACCCCGGCACTCGCCGCAACCGACAACAACGTGGCGTTTGTAGTCAACATGTCCAACTCATTCGGTGGCACGAGCAGTCCGGCGGCAGTCGTGACGGTGACCAGCACGGCGGCCAACTCGCCATCCGGCGGCGGTGCGCTGCCAGCCTGGCAGTTGCTATTACTCTCTTCGCTGTTGCTTGCGGCTCGCGTTCGCGTCGCTTATCGCGAACAGTAGCCCGAGTAGCGTGCCGCAAGCTGCGCCCACCGAGTGCGCTTGCGGCACCACGCCTGCACCCAACCATTCCGCGTAGGGCGTTGTCGCGCCGCCCGGCTGCTCGAGTGCGACTTTGATCCAGCCGCCGAAGAACAGCGCCGACGGCAGCCACAACTGTTGAAATCGGCGCGGCTTTGCCTTGGTCAGCCAGAGCGCGGAGCCGGCAAAAAACAATCCGTGCAACGCACCGGATAGGCCGCGGTACCACGCGATCGTCGGGTAGATCAACGCGAGGCAAGCGCTGATCGCGAGCGCGGCGCCGAACAACGCCCACAGCTGCCGCGATGGCTTCAGATCGGGCGCAAACAAACGTGCGACGACCCACAGCGCCACCGCGTTGATCACCGCGTGCTGCCAGTTCACATGCACGAGGTGAGCCGTTAGCCAGCGCCAAGGTTCGCCGACGGAGTTCGTGTTTCGGTATTCGAGCAACGAAAGATCCGCCAGTGCCTGTAACACCAACATCAACACGGCAATGGCGATCGCAATGACTTCGGCGCGCGAGAATGAGATCGGTTTCACCGTTCCGCTTTCATCTTCTGATCTTCATATAATGCCCAACTCCTTCGCAAACCGCGCTCGTTGCTGGCGGTTATCCAGACCCCGTCTTAATGCACGTCGATACTCTTGATCGTCTGATTGCAGGCGGGCAGTTAGCTGGACGTCGTGTGTTTATCCGCTCGGACCTGAATGTTCCGCAGGACGATGCTGGCCACATCACCGAAGACACGCGCATCCGCGCTTCGGCGCCGGCTATTCGTGCGGCATTGGGCGCTGGGGCCGCGGTGATGGTCGCGTCGCATCTGGGCCGGCCTGAAGAAGGCGAGTTCGCAGCGAAATTTTCGTTGGCGCCGGTCGCGCGCAGGCTTGGGGATGTTCTGGGGTTTGAAGTCCCGCTGGTACGCGATTGGGTCGATGGGGTCAGCGTGGCGCCGGGCCAGGCGGTGCTGCTCGAGAACACGCGCTTTAACCGCGGCGAGAAACAGAACAGCGACGAGCTCGCGAAAAAAATGGCGGCGTTGTGCGATGTGTACGTTAACGACGCGTTCGGCACCGCGCACCGGGCGGAGGCGTCGACTGTCGGTATTGCGAAGTATGCGAAGGTGGCGTGCGCGGGTCCGTTGTTGTCGGCCGAAATCGATGCACTGTCGAAAGCCTTGCGTGATCCCAGGCGCCCGTTGCTGGCGATCGTGGCTGGCTCGAAGGTGTCGACCAAGCTCACGTTGCTGAACAATCTGGCACGCAAGGTCGATCGGCTGATCGTCGGCGGCGGAATCGCGAATACATTCTTGCTTGCTCAGGGATTTGCAATCGGTAAGTCGCTGGCTGAGACCGCTCTAGTTGACGAATGCAAGCGCGTGCTGGCGACACTTGCCGAAAAGGGAGCGACGCTGCCACTACCAATCGACGTCGTGGTCGCGAAGGAAATTTC
>JACCSD010000036.1 GCA_013813185.1 Burkholderiaceae bacterium | reverse complement strand
GCCCGATCACCGCGACCGATGTCCCCGCGCGTACTTGGGCAGTATTGACGACGGCGCCGACTCCCGTCAGCACCGCGCAGCCGAACAGCGCCGCATGCTCGAACGGCAGGTCGCGATCGATCTTGATGGCCGAGCGGCGCGACACCACGGCGTGCGTGGCGAACGCCGAGCAACCCAGGTGATGGTGAATTGTCTGATCGTTGCGCGTGATCCGCCGCGCGCCGCTGAGCAGCGACCCGGCGCCGTTGGCTGCTGCACCCGGCTCGCACAACGCCGGGCGACCTTCGGCGCACGGATTGCAGTGGCCGCAACTCGGCACGAACACCAGCACGACGTGGTCTCCAACTTCGAGGTCGTGCACACCATCGCCGAGCTGCTCGACGACGCCGGCCGCTTCGTGGCCGAGCGCCATCGGCAGCGGGCGCGGGCGGTCGCCGTTGATCACCGACAGATCCGAGTGGCAGAGGCCGGCGGCTCTGATCCGCACGAGGATTTCGGCAGCGCCCGGCGGCGCGAGGTTAAGCTCCTGGATCTTCAGCGGGCGCGACGTCTCGTACGGATGGACGGCGTCCATCGTTTCAAGAACTGCGGCGCGGATTTTCATTTCTCCGCTATGTTTTCGAAACGCGTCGCACGATCGCTTGCGTCATGTCGCGCGTCGTTGCACTGCCGCCTAGATCGCCGGTGCGCACACCGTCGTCGCGCAACATGCCATCGATCGCATTCCGCAATGTCAGCGCCGCATCGCTGCGACCCACGTGGTCCAGCATCAGTGCGGTCGCCAGCAGCAACGCCAGCGGGTTGGCGACGCCTTTGCCGGCGATGTCGGGCGCCGAGCCGTGCACCGCTTCGAAGATCGCAGCATCGACGCCGATGTTGGCGCCGGGCGCCATGCCGAGTCCACCGACCAGCCCGGCAATTTCGTCGGACAGAATGTCACCGAACAGATTGGTGGTCAGGATCACATCGAACTGCCACGGCTTCAGCACCAACTGCATGGCGCAGGCATCGATGATTCGATCGTCCATCGCCACCTTGCCCTCGTACTTCCTGGCAACCTCGCGCGCGGTATCGAGAAAAATTCCCGACAGCGCCTTCAGCACATTGGCCTTGTGCACGATCGTGACCTTCTTGCGTCCATGCTTGAGCGCGTATTCGAAGGCAAATTCGGCAACGCGGCGCGACCCTGCGCGCGTGTTGATGCCCGATGAAATCGCCGCTGCCTGTGGATCGCCGTCGATCGGGATGTAATGCTCGAAACCGATGTAGAAGCCTTCGAGGTTTTCACGCACCAGCACGATGTCGATGTCTTCGTAGCGGCCGCCCGCAATCAGCGTGCGCGCCGGCCGCAGATTCGCGTACAGCTTGAATTCCTCACGCAGGCGGACGTTGACCGATCGGTAGCCGCCACCGACCGGGGTTGCCAGCGGCCCCTTCAAGGCGAGCCGTGTGCGGCGAATGCTGTCGAGCAGCGCCGGCGGAAGGGGATCGCCGGATTTTTCGACCGCCGCCATGCCGCCCTGTTGAACGTCCCATACAAACGGCTTGCCCAGCGCATCGAGAATCTCGACCACGGCGGCGGTGATTTCAGGCCCGATACCATCGCCGGGAATTAGAGTTGCGGGGATTGATGCCGAGGCCAAGACAGGATCACTCGCGTAGCGTTAAATTTTGATTTACCAGCAAACTCGATCACATCGTAGTCCAGCCTTTGCCATGCCGACATTCAAGCAACAAGTTCGATTTTGTACCGGACTCCGATGCGGACTGCGGTCAAAGGGGATGCCGTCAATGCGGCGCTGACGCGCGATGTGGGCATGCCGTTGGCCGACGGACTGGCAGCGTATGCGAGCAACCGGCACGCCGAAGCGGTTGCCGCGATTGTCATCCGCCCAACCGATCTGCTACCGCAGCATGAAATTTTCATGCTACATTTTTAAAAAATAGAATAAATATACTAAGGTGCCTTCGCCGGAGGTTGCAGGTAGTTTTCGAACGCAAAGGAGACAACATGAAGCGTCGCGATTTCGTCAAGGTGTGCGCGTCGTCCGCCGTCGTTGGCGCTGCGACCATTCCGGGCAGGGTGTCGGCCCAGGACAAGGCGGTATGGAAAGCGTCGGACGTTCATCCGCTCGGTTATCCGACGGTCGAGGCGGTCCAGCGCATGGGCAAGAAGCTGGAGCAGGCCACCAACGGCCGCATCTCGATCCAGATGTATCCGTCGATGCAGCTGGGCGGCGAAAAGGAGATGATCGAACAGGCGCAGGTCGGCGCATTGCAGATCGCGCGCATTTCGGTCGGAGCGATGGGGCCGGTGGTCGACGAACTGAACGTCTTCAACCTGCCGTTTATCTTCCGCGATGAGGCTCACATGCGGAAGGTCATCGACGGCCCGATCGGGCAGGAACTGCTCGAGAGGGTCACCGCGAGCCCGCAATCGCGCCTGGTGGTGCTCGGCTGGATGGACGCCGGCACGCGCAATGTCTACTCCAACAAGCCGGTGACCAAGCCCGAGGATTTAAAGGGCCAGAAGATTCGCATGATGGGCAACCCGTTGTTCGTCGAAACGATGAACGCGATGGGAGGCAACGGCGTCGCGATGGGATTCAACGAGCTGTTCGGCGCGCTGCAGACCGGCGTCGTCGATGGCGCCGAGAATAATCCACCGACGCTGCTCGCGCAGAATCACTATCAGGTCAGCAAGGTCTACAGCCTGACCGGCCATCTGATCATCCCCGAGATCTTCGTATTCTCGAAGCGCACCTGGGACAGCCTCTCGAAGGCCGACCAAGACCTGGTACGCAAGGTTTCGCGCGAGGCGCAACTCGAGCAACGGCAGCTTTGGGATGCCTACGTCGGCGAAGCCGAAACCAAGCTCAAAGCGGCCGGCATCAAGTTTGTCGTGGCCGACAAGCCTGCGTTCTACAAAGCGACGCAGCCGATCCGCGACAAGTACGGCGCCAAGTACTCCGCGCTGCTCAAGCGCATCGAAGACACAAAGTAGGCGGCGCAAGTAGGCGGCGGCAGATGACACGCGGGCGCCGAGTTCCGCGTGTCCGTTTTCGCGTTTCAGTTTCGGGTTCGCTCGCATGACCGCAAGGCAGCGCTATGCACGGGCAATGGAGTGGACCTACTTCGCGTGCATCGCGCTCTCGGGCGCGGCACTGGTCGCTATCACGCTGATGATTCCGGCCGGGGTGTTTATGCGCTACGTCATGAACAATCCGATGTCGTGGCCGGAGCCCGCGGCCGTCGTCCTGATGGTGATGTTCTCGTTCATCGGCGGCGCCGCGGTGTACCGCGCGAACGTGCACGTCGCGGTCGAAGCGCTCGTGAATGCCGTGAGCCCGGCGGCTCGTCGCGCGATGCGGCGGGCGGTAGATGCCTGCATGGGCGTGACCGCGCTGTTTATGATCGGCTACGGCATCCACCTGTGCGTCATCACGCGGTTTCAGAGCATGGCCGAGTTTCCGTGGCTTTCGGTGGCGTTCGTCTACCTGCCGATCCCCATCGGCGGCTTCCTGACGCTGCTGTTTCTGATCGAACGCGTGTGGGCCGGCAGCCCTCCTGCGACGTCGATCATGTACCGCGACCAGGTGAGCGAGCTCGAATAGATGGACGTTCTGGTATTGCTCGGCTCGTTCGCCGTCCTGTGCGCGCTGTCGGTGCCGGTGGCCTACGCGTTAGGGCTGGCGGCGATTATCGCGGCGTTCTGGATCGACATCCCGCTGGAAGCGGTGATGCTGAAAATCTCCGACGGCACCGACGACTTCGCCTTGCTGGCGATTCCGTTCTTCGTTCTGGCGGGCGGCATCATGGCCGAAGGCGGCATGGCAGCGCGCCTGATCAACCTCGCCAAAGTCTTCGTCGGCTTCATTCGCGGCGGCCTCGCGCTGGTGAACATCGTGGCCAGCACGTTGTTCGGTGCGATCTCCGGGTCCTCGGTGGCCGATACTGCGTCGATCGGCTCGGTGATGATTCCGCAAATGGTGAAGGCGGGCTACCCGCGCGTGTTCGCCACCAACGTCACGATCTGCGGTTCGGTACAGGCGCTGATGATTCCGCCGTCGCACAACGCGGTCATCTATTCGCTGGCTGCGGGGGGCACGATATCGATCGCCCACTTGTTTCTCGCCGGCATCTTTCCCGGGCTGCTGTTCGGCCTGTGCCTGATCGGGCTCGTCCTGTGGACGGCGCATAAGCGCAACTATCCCAAGGGCGAGCCGATTCCACTCAGCGCGGTTCCGAAGATCGTCATCGACGCGCTGTGGGGCCTGGGCACCGTAGTGATCATCATGGGCGGCATTCTGTCCGGCGTATTCACGCCGACCGAGTCGGCGGCGGTCGCGTGTGTCTACGCGTTCTTGGTGACGTTTCTGGTGTATCGCGACTACAAATGGCGCGAGCTACCGCGGCTTGTGCATCGGGTCGTCAAGACCGTCGCGATGGTGATGATGCTGATCGGATTTTCGGTGGCCTTCGGCTACATGATGGCGCTGATGCAGATCCCGGCCAAGGTCACCGCCTTCTTTCTGATGATCTCGGACAACAAGTACGTTTTTCTGCTGCTCGTCAACATTCTTCTGTTGCTGCTGGGTACCTTCATGGACCTGGCGCCGATGCTGCTGATCTGCACGCCGATCTTCATGCCGGTCATCGCCAAGTTCGGTATCGATCCCGTTCATTTCGGCATGATCATGATTCTGAATCTGGGGATCGGGCTCATCACGCCACCGGTGGGGTCGACGCTGTTCGTCGGCTGCGCCATCGGCAAGGTCACGATCGAGCAGGTGACGAAGGAGCTCTGGCCGTTCTATGGCGCAATGTGCGCCGCGCTGCTCCTCGTCACCTACGTTCCGGCCATTTCGCTGTGGCTGCCGGGGTTGATGAAATAACGCTGCCGGGTCAGTCGACGCGGGCGCCGGAAAACTTCACGACGCTTTGGTACTTGGAAAGCTCGCTGCGCACGAGCTCTGAAAATTGCTCGGG
>JACCSD010000019.1 GCA_013813185.1 Burkholderiaceae bacterium | reverse complement strand
CATTCAATCTGAGCATTCGCAAGTACCTAAAGATGGTCGGCGTTAGCTCGCAGCGTGAAATTGAGCAGGCGGTAGCAAAGGCCATAGCTGATCGCACGATCGCAGGGACGGAATCGTTCCCCGCAAGAATGACACTTGAGATCGCTGGCCTAAAGTTGAAGGTCAGTTTCGACGGCGAGATCAACCTCAGTTGAGCGCCATTTAGTCGGAGATCGCGCCAGCCCCGAATTACGGCGCGTAGCATCGAGCCCGGCTGGCACACCGAGGCCGTGCCGCCGATCGACAGTCTTTGCCGGGTCTCACACGCCACCAGGGAGGAAATCATCATGGCCACTTACATCGTCCTCACGAACTTCACAGATCAAGGCGTTCGCACCGCTAAAGACACGGGCAAGCGATCAGACGCAGTCAAGGAACAGGCCAAGAAATTCGGCGTCACCGTGAAGGAGTTTTTCTGGACTCTGGGAAGCTACGACGTGGTTGGAATATTCGAAGCGCCTGACGACGCGTCAATGACCGCATTCGGATTGGCAATCGGTTCCGGAGGAAACATCCGGACCCAGACGATGCGAGCTTTCTCCAGGGAAGAAATGAACGGAGTTCTGGCCAAGTTGGCATAGGAATTCCGGATGGAACTCGGCAGGATCGGGCTCGGGCGCATGGGTGCCAACATGACACCGCGGCTGGTGCGAGGCGGCCACCGCGTCGTCGGCTTTGACTTCAAGCTGGAAGCACGCAAGCGCGTCGAGCAACACGGTGCCGAGTCCGTCGCCTCGCTCGATGCGCTGGCGGGGAAACTCGCAGCGCCGCGCACGGTACCCGACTCCGGCGAAGGACGGTGGACAGTTGCCGAAGCGATCGACCTACGTGCCCGCGCCGGCGATCACGCTCGCGCTGCTTGCGCGCCTGGCGGCGCGCGATTCGGATTCATTCGCAGCGAAGATGCTGTCGGCGATGCGCAATCAGTTTGGCGGGCACGAGATCAAGAAGCATGAGTAAGAAGCGGTGAGCGCGTCGGCAAGCGACGTGCGCTGGCTCGCAGTTGCCGACGTCCCTGAATTGGAGCGGGCTGCATGCCGACGCATCATCGACGCCGCCACGCGTGCCTTCGCACAGCGTGGCGAATTCGTCATCGTGCTTGCCGGCGGCAACACGCCGCGCGGCGTATATCGACTACTGCGCGAACGAGATGCAGACTGGCAGCGCTGGAACGTGTACTTCGGCGACGAACGCTGCCTGCCAGCAGACGACGCCGAGCGCAACAGCAAGATGGCGGCGACCGAATGGCTAGACCACGTGCCGATCCCGAAAGATCAAGTGCACCCGATTCCCGCCGAGCTCGGAGCGAGTGCGGCCGCTCTCGCTTATGCTGAAACGCTACGCAGCGTTGGCGAGTTCGATTTGGTATTGCTGGGGCTTGGCGAAGACGCTCACACCGCCAGCTTGTTTCCTAATAACGAGTGGGGCAGTGGACCAGGCGCTTCGGATGCGCTCGCTGTATTCGATGCACCGCAGCCGCTGCCGCAGCGTGTGTCGCTGAGTGCCGCACGATTGAGCCGCTCGCGCGAAGTCTTGTTTCTGGTAGCGGGCGAATCGAAGCGCTTGGCAGTCGCGCGCTGGCGTGCCGAAGAGAATATTCCCGCGCGAGCGATCCGGCCGCTATCCGGCGTCGATGTCCTGTTGGAATCGAAGCTGATTTCCAAGGCCGCGGCGTGAGCGGCATCGCTTACGCAACGGCGCCCCCGATGTGCAGGCGCTCGGAGACGTAGCGGGAGGCTGCCGCAACATCGAGGTGAGTACCCGCAAGTCCAACATGCCCGTCGGGACGCAGCAGATAGAAAGAAGGTTGCGGGATCCGCTGCCTTGCGAACTCTTTATCGTTGGCAGAGTCGCTCGGCAGCGCGAGGACGCGTAGTCGATCGTGAAACCCCGGCAGCTCAACCGATGACGAAGGTTGCCCGATCAGAAGAAGATTGAATCGTGTGTCGTCGAGCTTCGCGAACAAATCTTCGACGGGACCATTGCGCTGCAGCCTGACGCGAAGCCACGGAAAACGATCTCCTGCGCGTGGCGCGTCCTCAGCCAGGCCCGGTAGCGAGTCCGATAGAGGGCTGTCACGGTACTCGATGCCGATCTGGGCAATCGTCAAAAACGCGAGTTTCCGGACTCTGTCGAAGCGCATTGCAAAAGCCGCAACGTTGGCGAGCACGCGCGTGCGAAAGAGTCCGGCCAGCCAACTGTCCGAAACGATCAACTGGAACGCGCGGTCGGTCGTGCTCAGCAGCCGCTTCGCGACCGGGATGCGTTCGGCTTCGTAGGAGTCGAGCAGCGCGGCATCCGCACGCTCCGACACCACGAGCGCGAGCTTCCACGCCAGGTTGTAGGCATCCTGCAGGCCGGTGTTCATGCCTTGCGCGCCGACCGGGCTGTGGATGTGTGCCGCATCGCCGAGCAGGAAGCAGCGGCGGTCGCGAAAGCGCGCCGCGCACCGGTGATGAATACGGTACGTCGAGTACCAGCTGCACGCTTTGAACGACAAGTCCGCGCCCGCTTCCTGTTGCACCGAGGGAATCACATCTTCAAACGTCAGATCTTCCCTTCCCCGCAGCTCCTGCGGCAGGATGCCGACGACCCGCCAGTGGTCGGCGCCGCGCATCGGGAAGAACAAGTGAAATCCTTCACGCCACAGATAGATGTTGAGCTCGTCGGGCACCATCGGTCCCGTCATTTGTGTATCGGCGACGAAGAACACGTGCTCGTACAGCGCGCCTACAAACTCGATCGCGTTCAGCTCGCGCACCGCGCTGCGCGCGCCGTCGCAGCCGGCGACCCACGCAGCCGTGATCTCGGTGATCGTTCCGTCAGGTTGTTTCAGCGTTGCCTTGACCTTGCTTGTGTCCTGATGGATACCGACCAGTTCCGTATTCCAGCGCACTGTGTTCCCATGGTTGCGCAGCGCGTCGCCCATCAGTTGTTCGTTGTCATCCTGGCCGAGGATCAGAAGAAACGGATAAGGACTCAGGTCGCGTCCGATGTCGCCAATCGGGACGCGCGCAGTGCGCCGCCCTTCGGCCCACAGGTTGGCACCGGTAGCGCGCTTGCCGAGATCGAGGGCGCGATCGACGATGCCGAGGTGCGAGTAGATCTCCAGCGTGCGCGCCTGCACGCCCAACGCCCTTGTCTGCAACGATGGACCTGCGTGCCGGTCGATGATCACCACTCGCACGCCGTGTCGCGCGAGCTGATTCGCCAGCATCAGCCCGGTCGGGCCGGCTCCGACGACCAGGACGTCAGCGTCCATAGGCGACGTATGCGACCAACAAGTAGGCCGACGACAAGACAAGCGTCGTCAACGTCATTGCCATACCGAACACTCGAAACCTGTAGTTCTCTTTCGCTTGACTCACGCCGAAGGCATGCGATGCCCTTCCGGCAAGAAGGCCAAGTCCCAGGAGGTGCACAAATAATGGGTGCGCTCCCTGAGTCTCGACGAAGTAAATCAAGATAAGGCTTAACGGAACGTACTCCGCAAAGTTCGAGTGAACGCGCATGGCGCGCAACATCGTTTCGCTTCCGGCATCGCCGATGGCGATTCTGAGACTGCGACGCAGCCGCAATGTCCGAACGCTGAGCGCTACGAAAAGCAGTGCGAGGATCGATGCGTAGAGAGGCAGGATTTGCATATCTGCTCGCGACTAGTCAAACAGTGCACGTTCCAGCCCGAGGAGATGAACGGGGTTTTCGGGAGCGAATTGCTGCATGCGACTCAGTTGAAGTCTCAAGCAGTGTCAGAGCGCGTGATTGACATCACGAGTTGAGGACGAACGCGACCTGACTCGCCTGCGATTGGAGCGCTCACCGCGCCAACGCGCGTTGCACCACAAGACACATAAAAAGTCTCGGCATTCGGATCGGCATCGACCAAGATGGATGTCGCTCCGCGCTCCGCCGCGATCTGCGCGGCATGCATTAGAAGCGCCCGACCGATACCCTTTCTGATGAAAAGAGGAGTGACCCATAGATTGTCGAGCTCCCACGCGGCCAGTGAGGGGACTAACGAATAGAAACCGATCACTTGCCCATCGAGGTCTGCAACGAACGTAGGCCGAGCAGATATCGACTCGGCAGTAATTTCCAAACTCGAGTTCCAGACTTGCAGCTGCGCGCGTTGGTAGCCCCAATGCGCCTTTGCGATCAGTGCGAGCTTCGACAGCGCCCCAGCTTCTCGCGCAACGGCGCGTCTTATCTGCATAACGGACCCGGCCGGCAACCTGAGCAAAGAGCCCACGCCTGCACCCATGAGCGAAGCACTTTCGGACGCGCTCTTCATGGGCCGCGCAAACGCGCGCTCGACTCCCCGCTCAGTTCAACGAAGGCCGCGCCGGTTTTTTCGGTTGCTTAGGTTTTTTCTGTTCCTTACGTGGCCGGTCACGATTGCCCATCACAAACTCCTCCCAGTTAGAAGTGCTCCCCGCGTTGACACGAAGATTACCCGCCATATCGCGCGCGCGGTCTGTCATAGCAACGGCTTCAGAGGCATCAGCTGAAATAACCGCGCCTTGCTCCGCTTCGCCAACGAAACGTATTGATCGGGATCATCTCGGCCGGCGTCCCAGCTGTTGGCGGGTGCCATGTCGGTTTCGATCGAGGCTTCCACCGCGCGCGCGAGCGCCGGGTCGTGGATGATCGCGCCGACCTCGGTATTTAGGTTCTCGGAGCGCGGGTCGAAGTTGAACGTCCCGATGTAGACAATCTTCGAATCGACCACCAGCGTCTTGGCGTGCAGCGAAAAAATCGGCGTCTTCCCGGTCGCCGTTGCAGAGCGCTGCATCAGCTTGAGCTGGACGTCCGGCGCCGGCTTGTACTCGTAAATCTGCAGTCCCATCCTGAGCAACCGGGCGCGCTGGTTTCGGTATCCGCTGAAGGCCGCAAGATTATCGGTCGAAGCCAGCGAGTTGGTATTGATGCGCACCGTGACGCCGCGCGCGGTGATCTGGCGAAACAGATCCATCGCCTTGTCCGACAGCACCAGATACGGCGACTGAATCACGATGCGCTCGCGCGCACTCTGCACCAGCTGAGCGAGCGCCGCGGCCGTTT
>JACCSD010000015.1 GCA_013813185.1 Burkholderiaceae bacterium | reverse complement strand
GCACTGGCGTGCGCCGCCAGACTGCATGCCACACTTGCAAGCACAGCCAGGCGCAAGTTCAGCGAGCGAAGACCAGCGATGGGAACCATCACGCAAGACCTGCAACAGGATCGATTGATAGCGCTGTCAGAAGTGGCGGCGCAGGATTTTCCGGCTGGCTCATTGTATGTAGTCGGCATGCCGATCGGCAACGCGGCCGACATTACGCTGCGTGCGATCTGGACCCTGTCGCGGGTCGATCTGATTGCCGCCGAGGACACGCGCGTCACGCGCCCCTTTTTGGCGCGCTACGGAATCGAGACGCCGGTACTCGCCGCCCATCAGCACAACGAGCGGGCAATCGCGCAGCAGGTGGTCGAGCGGCTCGCGCGCAGCGAACGAATTGCTCTGGTCACCGATGCCGGCACACCCGGCGTGTCGGACCCCGGCGCGCTGATGGTGCGCATCGCGCTGGACGCTGGCCTGCGCGTGGTACCCGTCCCCGGTCCGAGCAGCGTGATCGCCGCGCTGTCGGCGTCGGGCCTGGGCGCCGGGCCGCTCGTATTTGTCGGCTTTCTTCCGACCGGCGCGCAGCAGCGCAATCGCATCTTGCGGTCCTTGGCCGCCGAAAAAAGGGCATTTGTGCTGTTCGAGGCGCCGCATCGAATCGCCGACCTGCTGGCGCAGCTTTCAGCCGTGCTTGAACCGGCGCGGCGAGTCGTGCTGGCGCGCGAGGTGTCCAAAAAGTTCGAGACCATTTCAGCCCATGTGGCATCGGAGTTGACCGCGCTTCGCATCGAAGCGCGCGGCGAGTATGTGGTGCTGGTCGACGTGGCATCCGCGCCGATCCCCAGCGATTCGGCCGACATCGATCCGGCGGTCGCGCACTGGCTCACGGTGCTGCTCGAAGAAATGCCGCCGGCACGCGCGGCGGCGATTGCAGCCAAGGCCAGTGGCCAACCGAAGCAGGCGTTGTACGCGCTGGCGCTGCAGCTCACGTCTGCCTGACCATCGTTCCCGAAGTGGTTGGCGACCCTTCAGAGTTTGCATGCTCGCCCCACCACGTCCGCGCGTCCGCTGCAGTCCAGGAAAATTCGCGCATGATCTCATCGAGCCGATCGATCACCTGCTGTGTGTTCTGCGGCCGAGCGGCAGCTTCCTTTTGCAGGCATGACCCTATCAACGCCGTCAGTGAATTGACGGCGTCGAGCTCAGGCACCGGTGCATTGACGACCTGGTACGCGAGCGCCAGATCGTTTTCGGCCTGATACGGCGGCCGGCCCGTCAGCATGAAGTAACCGAGCGCGCCCAGCGAATAAATATCCGAACGAAGGTCTGCGCTGCCAGGATCCTGTATGCGCTCTGGCGCCATGTAGGACGGCGTGCCCAGGATGCGCAGTGCGCGCGTCAGATCGCGCGTATGCGGCTCGCTGATGCTTTTGACAAGGCCGAAGTCGAGTACTTTGACGATATCGAACTCGGCGCGGCTTTGAATACCAACGCGACACAGCATCACGTTGCCCGGTTTGATGTCGCGATGCACGAGTCCACGCTCATGCGCCTCGAACAGCGAACTCGCGATGCCGTGCATCACATACGCAACGCGCCCCACCGGTTGCGCTTGATGACGCTCGACCAGTTGCTGCACTGTCATGCCGTCGAGCAGTTCCATCGCACAGTACAACTCTCCCGCCGGCGAGCGGCCGTAGTCGAAGATCGCGACGGTGTTCGGATGCATCAGCTGGCTGGCCGACCGCACTTCGCGCTCAAAGCGCGCCAGACCTTCATCGTTCGACACGCGCAGCGACAGCAGCTTGATCGCAACCGGGCGTTTAAGCAGCCGATGCCGCGCGCGCCACACACTTGCCATCCCGCCCTCGGCGATCTGTTCGAGCAATTCGTAGTTGCCAAGCTGCCGCGCTTCGTCGCGTTGGCGGCGCAAAACCTGGATCCATAGCGTCGCCGCCAGCAATGCGAGCAACACCAGGGCGGCCAGCGCGGCGACCATCCGATACGCTGTTTCGACTCGTCGCAACGGCGCAAAAACCTCGTCGCGGCCGACCTCGATCGCAATGCCAAAGCCGTACTGCGGAAGCCAGCGCCAGGCGCCGATGACCGGCATGCCGACGTAGTTCGTATACGGCTGCAGCACTTCCCCGGAAAATTCACCGTTGGCACGTGCGACGCGATCGAGTGCAACTGCGGCGAGGGCGGTCAAAGGTTGCGTCGCCTCCTCTTGTTCCGGGCCATTGAGACGAACCGACAGAATGGTCGAATCGCCGGGCTTGAGCGTGCCGCGCTGCTCAAGTTGTGCACGGAACCGGCTTTCCGACAACATCCTGCCACGCGCGTCGAACGCATACGCTTCGCCGGTCGAGCCGGGGCGCACCGCCACCAGTGAGCTCGAAAAGCGTGCGTCCGCGAACTTGCCGATGCTCAATGCCGCGATGGTTTCGCCCGCAGCGTTACGCACCGGCGCTGAAAACCAGACCAGCGGTCGTCGCCGCGCGTCAGCCTTGTCTGCGCCGTCCAGCCGCTCGCGCTCACTCATCGGTGGCGCAAACATCGATCGACCGTCGAATACGGGATTGAGCTGCTTCAACCGTTCCGCGGTGATCATCAAGCCGCAATACTCTCGGGTACGTGTGGCCAGGACGCGGCCGGATCGATCGACGAGATTGACGCCTTCGGCGGCGTCGCTTTGCCGTAGCGCGTCCACGGCGCTGATCAGCGCGTCGCTCACGGCGCCGCGACACGCCTCGAGCGCGGTAGCACCGTCGGCAGCAGCCGCAGGCGTTGCTCGTTGTTTGCCCACACTAGCGGCCTCGATCACGCGCGCATCCTTGGCCCAGCGCTCGACATTGAGCTGCTTTTCGCGAATCCAGGTATCGAGCGCGCCGACCTGCGTATCAAGCAAGGAGCGCAGATTCGCTGCAGCCAGCGTACGTAGCTCGCGCTGCACGCCGCTGTAAACCCACGTACCCAGCGCCAGCGCCACTGCGGCGGCGATGCCAATGAGTGCGAGACGCGACGCCGATACTCGAACCATCACGGGGCAGCGCGCCACTCGCCCGAGGCAATCTGCCAGTGAGTAATCCGCTCGA
>JACCSD010000001.1 GCA_013813185.1 Burkholderiaceae bacterium | reverse complement strand
TCACGGTGCCCGGCGGGCTCGGCGACGAGACTTTGCCGCATCTACCCTTCCCCGAATTCAGCTTCGCAGTCAACGTCAGCGGGCCGGAAGACATGCGGCGCGTGTGCCGGATGTTCCTGCAGTACGGCGTCGACTCGATCAAGCTCAATCTGTCGGGCGACAACCTGGTGCCGCACGCCAACGCGAAGACCACGTGGATGACCGACGCGGAAGTGAAGGTCGCGGTTGAAGAAGCGACGCTGCGCGGCAAGCGAGTTGCGGTGCACGCGCGCAGCGCGGACTCGGTCAAGCAGGCAGTGCGGCTCGGCTGCAAGGTCGTTTACCACGCCAGCTACACCGACAACGAAGCACTCGATCTGCTGGAGGCGAACAAGGACAAGGTCTTCGTCGCTCCGGGACTGTCGGTGATCTTCAAGCTGCTGCAAGAAGGGACGGCGTACGGCATTCCGCCCGCGAAGGCGCGCGAGATGGGCTACGAAGACGAGCTCGCCGCGGCCACCGAGTCGATGAAGGCGATGCACAAGCGCGGGGTGCGTGTGCTGCCCGGTGGCGACTACGGGTTCGCATGGGCACCGCACGGAACAAACGCGACCGACCTGCAGTATTTCGTCAAACACTGCGGAATGACCGCGATGGAAGCGCTGATCTCGGCGACGCGCTACGGCGGGCAGATCATGTTGATGGGCAATGAGATCGGTGAGGTAAAGGAAGGCTACCTCGCGGATTTGCTGCTGGTCGATGGTGATCCGCTCGCTGATTTGTCGATCCTGCTTGACAAGAAGCGCCTGCTCGCGATCATGAAGGACGGCGTGTTCCATAAGGCGCCCGAGATCGCGGCCAGCCGTTCTTCGCGAACGCCTTCTTACTCGCCCACATTTTCTTCAGCGACGGCTTGATGCGGACTTCGCACATCGTCGGCTGGAGCGCGCTCGCGCTGATCCTGCTCGCCCTTTCTATCTGGGGCCTGACGCATAACGCACGGCTGTTTTTGCTGACCGTTCTCAATGGGCTAACGCTGGCATCGCTCTACTTCATCGTCGCGAGTGGCTTCACTCTTGTCTTCGGATTGATGCGCAACGTCAACCTCGCGCATGGCTCGCTATATCTGCTTGGCGGCTACGTGGGCTTCATCGTGGCCGAGCAAACGGGCTGGTGGATCCTTGCGCTGGCGGCCGGATTTTTGGCTGCGGCGGTCGTTGGCTTGCTGATTCAGACGGTGATCCTGCGTCACATGCAAGGGCAGGACTTGCGGCAGACGATGGTCACGATCGGCCTATCGATCCTGATCGCCGATCTGCTGCTTTGGGGTTTCACCGCCGAAGTGCATCAGATGGAAGCGCCCGCATGGTTGAAAGGCCCGATTCGCGACATTCCGATCATCAACGCGTATTCGGCGTATCGCATGAGCCTGCTGGTACTTGGCGTCGCGATCGGCGTTGCACTATGGCTGTTCCTGAACCGTACGCGCGTCGGCATGATGATTCGCGCCGGCGTTGATGACCGCGCAATGCTTGCCGCGTCGGGGGTCAACGTGAACCTGGTGTTTGCGGTTACGTTTGCGATCGGCGCGGGCCTCGCCGGACTCGGCGGCGTCATCGGCGCGGTCGAGCTGTCGATGGTGCCGGGTGAAGACACGCGCTTTCTGCTCGCCTCGCTGATCGTCGTCATCGTAGGCGGCATGGGAAGCGTCGCGGGTGCGGCGATCGGCGCCGCGATGCTGGGGCTTGCCGAAACATTCGGCCTCGCGTACGCGCCGACCTACAGCGTCGTATTCACGTTTGTGATCCTGATAATCGTGCTGGCGTTTCGCCCGCGAGGGCTGATGGGAAGGCCCGCATGAGTGCTGCGAAGTGGCGGCGCGCGATGGCGACGGGCGCAGCTGCGCCAGCGGTCGCATTGCCGGGGCGCCTGCAGCTTGTTGCGGGATCACCGGAGCGCGGGCGCGCGCGAGGCGACTGGCCGCTGGAACTGCAAAGGTGGATCAGCGGAATTTCAGCATGGCACCTTGCCGTTCTCGCTGGCCTGGTTATTTTTCCTTTCGTCGTTTCGCCGTTTATCACGTTTCAGATCGGCGCACAGACGCTCGCGCTTGGACTGATCGCGTTGTCGCTGACTTTTCTCGGCGGTTACGGCGGAATGGTCTCGCTGGCGCAGATGACCGTAGCCGGCATTGCCGGCTACGCGGTCGCGATCCTGGGTTCGAGCAGCGCCGCCGAAATCAGTCTGAACTGGCCGTGGTGGCTGGTCGTGCCGAGTGCGGTGTTGATCGCCACCGCGTGTGCGGCTGGCATCGCGTGGCTGTCGGTGCGCACCGAAGGCATCTATACGATCATGATCACGCTCGCGATCGGCGTCGCGTTTTTCTATCTGGTGCTGCAGAACTACAG
>JACCSD010000313.1 GCA_013813185.1 Burkholderiaceae bacterium | reverse complement strand
CAGTATCATTCGCGGTCGATCAGCCAGGGCGCGCCGCGCGCCTGCCGTCATGAAAAGCGCAGATATCCGCGAAAAATTCCTGCGGTATTTTGAATCGAAGGGCCACACGATCGTGCGCGCTTCGAGCTTGCTGACGCCGTCGGACGACCCGACGCTGCTGTTCGTCAATTCGGGCATGGTGCAGTTCAAGGATGTGTTTACCGGGCGTGAGAAGCGGCCATACACGCGTGCGACCACTGCACAAAAGTCACTGCGCGCCGGCGGCAAGCACAACGACCTGGAGAACGTCGGTTACACCGCGCGGCACCACACGTTCTTCGAGATGCTGGGCAACTTCAGCTTCGGCGACTATTTCAAGCGCGACGCGATTCACTTTGCGTGGCAGCTGTTGACCGAGGTCTACAAGCTGCCCAAAGAAAAGCTGTGGGCCACGGTATACGTCGACGATGACGAGGCCTACGACATCTGGACCAAAGAGATCGGCGTGCCGCCCGAGCGCTGCGTGCGCATCGGCGACAAGCCCGGGCAGCCGAAGTACGTGTCGGACAACTTCTGGCAGATGGCCGATACCGGGCCGTGCGGGCCGTGCAGCGAAATCTTTTACGACCACGGCCCCGAGGTGGTAGGTGGCCCGCCGGGCTCGCCCGACGCTGAGGGCGACCGCTACATCGAAGTCTGGAACCTGGTGTTCATGCAGTTCGATCGCGATGCCGCCGGTACGTTGACGCCGCTGCCGCGTCCCTGCGTCGATACCGGAATGGGGCTCGAGCGGCTCGCGGCGGTGCTGCAGCACGTCCATTCGAATTACGACATCGATCTGTTTCAGAACCTGATCAGTGCGGCGGCGCGCGAAACCAACGTCGCCGACCGCGCCAACAATTCGCTGAAAGTGATTGCCGATCACATCCGCGCTTGCTCGTTCCTGATCGCCGACGGCGTGATCCCGGGCAACGAAGGGCGCGGCTACGTATTGCGGCGGATCATTCGCCGCGCGCTGCGGCACGGCTACAAGCTGGGCCAGACGAGGCCTTTTTTCTACAGGATCGTCAAGGACGTTGCAGCCGAAATGGGCGCCGCGTATCCGGAGCTGGTCGAGCAGCAGGCCCGCATCGAATTGGTGCTGAAGCAGGAAGAAGAGCGCTTCGGCGAGACGCTTGAAAACGGCATGAAGATTCTCGATGCCGCGCTTGGCCAGATGAAGTCGGGCGACGCGCCGATGCTCGACGGCGAAACGGTATTCCTGCTGTACGACACGTACGGCTTTCCGGTCGACCTGACCGGCGACATTTGCCGCGAGCGCGGGGTGGCGATCGATCACGCCGGTTTCGGCGACGCGATGGAGCGGCAGCGCGGGCAGGCGCGCGCCGCGGCGCGGTTCAAGCTGGCGAGCGGGTTCGAATATGCGGGCGACAAGACGCGTTTCACGGGCTATTCATCGCTGGTGGAAGACGCGAAAGTCATCGCGCTGTATCAGGAAGGCGCCCCCGTACAGCGCTTGCAGGCGGGCGCGGAGGGCATCGTCGTGCTCAACACGACGCCGTTTTATTCGGAGTCCGGCGGCCAGGTCGGCGACAGGGGCGTGCTGGAATCGATCAGCGACCGGCACGTCGTCCGATTCGCAGTGGCCGATACGCAGAAGATTCAGGCCGACGTTTTCGGGCATCACGGCACGCTCGAGTCCGGAACGCTGAACGTGGGCGATACCGTGCAGGCGAAAGTCGACGCGCTGGCACGCGAACGCACACGCAACAATCATTCGGCCACGCATCTGATGCATACAGCGCTGCGTGGAGTGCTGGGCAAGCACGTCCAGCAGCGCGGCTCGCTGGTCGACTCCGAACGCACGCGCTTCGACTTTTCGCACGACAAGGCAATGACGCCGGATGAGATCCGCAAAGTCGAAGACATCGTCAACACGGCGATACGCTCGAACGCTCAGGTATCGGCCAACGTGATGAAGTACGACGACGCCATCAAGGGCGGGGCATTGGCGTTTTTCGGCGACAAGTACGGCGACGAGGTCAGAGTGCTGCAAATGGGCGATCACTCGACCGAGCTCTGCGGCGGCACTCACGTGGCGCGCACGGGCGATATCGGATTTTTCAAGATCGTCTCCGAGGGCGGCGTCGCCGCTGGCGTACGCAGGATCGAAGCCGTTACAGGGCGCGGCGCAGTCGAGTTCGTGCAGGCGATTGACCGCGATCTGCAGCACGCGGCGTTCTTGCTTAAAGCGCCGACCTCCGAAGTCACGCAGAAGATCACGCAGATTCAGGAGAACGTGAAGTCGCTCGAGCGCGAGTTGGTGCGATTGAAAAGCAGGCTCGCGGCTTCGAAGGGAGACGATCTTGCGTCGCAGGCCGTCGACATCAACGGCGTCAAGGTGCTCGCCGCGTCGCTCGAGGGTGCCGATGCGAAGTCATTGCGCGAGACGATGGATCAACTGAAGTCAAAGTTGAAGAGCGCAGTGATCGTTCTGGGCGCCATCGAAGGCGATCGGGTGCAGCTGGCGGCCGGCGTCACTGCCGATACGACGGCCAAGGTCAAGGCAGGCGACCTCGTCAATTTTGTCGCGCAGCAGGTGGGCGGCAAGGGCGGGGGCCGCGCCGACATGGCGATGGCCGGCGGCAGCGATCCGAGCAAGCTGCCGAGCGCACTTGCAAGCGTTCAATCGTGGGCACAACAGCGTCTGTGATCGATGGCTGAGGTCGAATACAGGCGCGCATCGCCGGACGACGCCGCGGCAATGGCGCGTTTGATGAGCGATCCGGAAGTGTTCGCCGGCCTGATGCAGATGCCGTATCCGAGCGTAGAGGCGTGGCGCAAGCGGCTCGAAGAGCAGGTTGAGCAGCAGGACGGGTTACATCTGCTCGCGATCGAGCAGGGGCAAGTGATCGCAAGCGGCGGCATTCACAGCGTGGGACCGAGGGTGCGCCGCCGGCACGTTGCAGGTCTCGGCATTTGCGTATCGCGTGAGCGGCAAGGGCAGGGCATCGGCTCCGAGATGATGAAGCGGCTGCTCGATTGGGCCGACAACTGGGCCGGATATTTGCGCATCGAGCTGAACGTTTACGCCAACAATCAGCGCGCAATCGCGCTGTATCGCTGTTTCGGGTTCGAAATGGAAGGCACATATCGCGCGCACGCGCTACGCAACGGCGTTTACGTCGATACGCATGCGATGGCACGCTTCCATCCGAATCCTCCACAGGTGCCGCGTGATAGTGGGTCAACATCCAGATAACGGACCGATGCGAATACTTCTGATGCTCTTTGTTGCGTTATCGATCACCGGCTGTGCCGTCGTCGCCATTACAACGGCGGTAGGCTCCGCCGCGGTCGCCGTAGGATCGGCCGTCGTCTCGGTCGGAACTACCGCAGCGGGTGTCGCGACCGATGCCGTCGTCGGCACTGCCAAGGTCATCGGCGGTGCGGTCACGCCGGGTGATGACAAGCCGGCTTCCAAATAGGAGTTGTGATGCTTGTCACCAATCTCGAACTGGTTCCCGGCCGCCGCATCGTGTCGCACTACGGCATCGTGCAGGGCAGCACCGTGCGCGCCAAGCACGTGGGCAAGGACATCTTTGCCGGACTCAAGAACATCGTCGGCGGCGAGCTGAAGGGCTACACGGAGCTGATGCAGGAAGCGCGGCAGGAGGCCGTCGAACGCATGATCGCCGAGGCGCAATCGATGGGCGCGAACGCAATTTTGAACGTGCGGTTTGCGACGACGTCGATCGCTGCCGGCGCAGCCGAAATACTAGCGTATGGAAGCGCGGTTCAGCTGGACGGGAGCTGATCCGTGTTGGACCTTATCGAGTTCGGCCTATTCATCACCCTGCTGATCGTTGGCTTCTTTGCCGGCACGATCGTCGAGAAGCGCCACTACGCATCGATTCGCAAACGCGAGCGTGAGTACGCAGATGTGCTGACGTTCGCGATGCGGTTTCCACCGGACCGCGTCACTCCACAACGCGCATTCCTGGTGCACGGCACGGTCGTGATCAGCTCCGATTACTTCAAGACGTTCGTCGCGGGGTTGCGCAACCTGTTCGGAGGCCGCTTGCGCACTTACGAGACGCTGATGGAACGCGCGCGCCGCGAAGCGCTGCTGCGTCTGAAGCACGACGCACGTCGGCAGGGCGCGAAGCTGGTGATCTGCGTGCGCTTCGAGACAACGACGATATCGACTGGCTGGGCGGCGTCGATCGAAGTGTTCGCTTTCGGCACAGCGCTGATTCCGGAGCGCAATTCGGAAACCAATGCAGCGCTCGCGTTCGGAGCGCGATCCGCCACCCCGGCCTAGTCTGCACGCGTGAAGTTCGAGAACCGTGCGCCGGCCGAGGGCATCAATTCCTCGAATGAAAATCCGCTGATAGAACTCGCCTGGCTGCTCGCGGGCAGCCTCGGCGTCATCGTCGTCCTGGTGATCGTCGTCTCGCTGGCAGCGCAGTGGATCGCCCCCCGCATTCCTTACCGATACGAGGCGAAGCTCGCTGCGACGCTGCCTTCGTTTGCTACGGCGCCCAACAGCGATGCGGGCCGGCTCGTGCAATCGGAGCTGCAAGAGCTGGCCGATCGGCTGGCAGCGCGGCTTGATATGCCCGATGGCATGGTTGTGCGTGTCGGATATCGCGATGATCGTACGGTGAACGCGTTCGCGACCATTGGTGGGCAGACGGTCTTCTTTCGCGGGCTATTGACCAAGCTTGAAAACGAGAACGCGCTGGCGATGGTAATGGCACACGAACTTGCGCATCTGAAGTATCGGCATGTATCGGCCGCGCTCGGACGAGGCGTGGCGGTCGGCGTGATCCTTTCGGTCGTCTCGGCCGAGCTGGGTCGCAACGCGGCGGGCGGTGTGCTGGGTCAGGCCGGTGTGGTGACTTTGCTGTCGTTCAACCGCGAGCAGGAACGAGCAGCCGACGAGGCCGCGCTCAGTGCGCTGCACGCCGAGTACGGTCACGTCGGCGGCGCGCTCGATCTATTCGATGTGTTCGCACGGCTGCCCAACCAGCAGCGCGATCCGAGCGTACCGGCCGTCGAGTTCCTGCGTACGCATCCATTGACGGCGAATCGGATCGCGGCCATCAGGCAATGGGCGGTAGACAACGATGCGGCGATCGATGGTCCGCGGCGCCCGCTACCGCCCGGAATCGCGGCGCTTCGCAGGCAGTGAGTTTCGGATGGCAACCACTCAAGCGGTTAATATCGCCCGCTCTACGCCCGGTCAACTCCCGATGCTGCAACCGATCACCGCCGACAAAGAGATCGACACGCGCGGCCTCAATTGCCCGTTGCCTATTTTGCGCGCAAAGAAAGCGCTGTCGGATATGACGACCGGCCAGGTGTTGAAAATCGTCGCGACCGATCCCGGCTCGATGCGCGACTTCCAGGCGTTTTGCAAGCAGACCGGCAATGAGCTGCTGATCCAGCAAACGATCAACAAGGAATTCGTTCACTACCTGAAACGCCGATGAGCAGCCCGACACCACCGCCTCTGACTGTCGAGCCGCGCCGCCGGACTTCGGCGCTGAAGATGATCTTCTGGCTGCTGCTCGTTCCAATCGTCTTGATCGTGGGTTACTTCGCAGTCGTTCTCAAGTGGAACTACTCGAGCGGCGAGCGCGCGGGATGGGTTCAGAAGCTCAGCCGCAAAGGATGGCTGTGCAAGACGTGGGAAGGTGAGATGGCGATGGTGTCGATGCCGGGCGCGATCCCTGAAAAATTCCTGTTCACGGTGCGCGACGAGGCGGTAGCCGACAGCATCAACAAAGTCATGGGGAAGCGCGTCACGCTGCACTACGAAGAAAAAGTGGGGCTGCCGACTACCTGTTTTGGCGACACGCGCCACTTCGTCAATCGCGTCGGTCAGGTCGATGAGATTCCATTGGCGCCGGGCATCGTCGTGCCCATCAAGCCCGCACTGACGCCGACCCCGCCGTCGATCGGTACGCCAGCCGCACCCCCGGTGCAGCCGGCGCCACCCTCAACGGCTCCGGCGTCGCCTTCGCCCGAAACGCCTCCCGCGAAAAGCTAGTGAGTAATTCCTAGGCCTGACCGACACCCACCAGCATTTCGCACGGCCCGACGAAGCCGCTTGCGGTTTCAAACTTGCGCAACTCGCTTTCGATCTCGTTCCAGGTTTCATCACGCTCGGCGTCGCTCAGCGTGCTCATCATCTGATGCAGAGCGCCGAACGATTCGCGCTCGAACCGCACACACTCGGCAGCGCTCGGCAGGCGCACGGGAGAGTCCACCTTGCGCACCTCGATCGCCTTCAACCCAGCTTGAGCGTACGCCGCGGCTAACACGCCGTCGCCGCCGAGTGAGAACGGGCCCGGCTGGCCCGGCAATGGCGGTGGCAGTTTGGCGCGGCGGCGAATGATGCCCACCGGAATCGAGAAGAACGCGTTTTTATCGGGCGTCGAATAGACAACCGCCCCGAAGCGGCCACCCGGCTTCAGCGCACGACGGATTCCGGCCAGCGCGCGCTGCTGGTCGGGGAAGTAGATCAGTCCGACGCGTGAGATCACCGCGTCGAAGCTGGCGGCGGGCAAGTCTCCAAGTGCTTCGCCGTCGAGCTCGCGCGTTTCGATGTTCGATAGTCCGGCCGCGCGCGCATCTGCAAGCGCGTAGTCGAGCAAAGCGGGCGCGATGTCAGTGGCGAGCACATGGCCGGTCGGCCCCACACGTAGCGCAGCCGCAAGCGATTGCTCGCCGGCGCCGGCGGCAATGTCCAGCACGCGGCTGCCTGCCTTGATGTGCGCCAGGTCGAGCATCTGCTCGGTGGCCGCGCCGAGCCATTCACCCAGGAATGGCCCCCATCGATGCCACGCTTCGGCGGCGGCCTGCCATTGCGCACGCGTGGTGGTCTTGAATTTTGCTGCATCGAAAACGGGTCGGTCGTCCATGTGAGCCTCCTCTGAGAGTGAGGAGCGAAGCGTCGATCCTGTGCGATGTGGCGTCTAGTCAATAATCTGGACTTGCCGCGCCATGGTGGCGGCTCTAGGCTGCATCGCATGATCAACTACGGACAGTTTTGCACCGTCGCGCGCGGTGCCGAGGTTTTTGACGAACGCTGGACGCCGTTGGTTGTACGCGAGCTGCTGTGTGGCAGCACGCGCTTCAACGACATTCGCCGCGGCGTGCCGCGCATGTCTGCGACGTTGCTCGCGCAACGGCTACGCAAGCTTGAAGAGATCGGTGTCGTCGAACGAGTTCGCGGCGACGGCGCCAATGAATACCGCTTGACTGCGGCCGGTGAGGAGCTGCGCCCGATTGTGATGGCGCTCGG
>JACCSD010000333.1 GCA_013813185.1 Burkholderiaceae bacterium | reverse complement strand
TTCAACATTCTGGAAGCGAGTTTGCCGTCGTTGGTGTCGCGGCTTGCACCGGCGTCTGCCAAGGGACTGGCATTGGGCATCTACAATACGGCGCAGGCGTTGGGCCTGTTTGCAGGCGGCGCACTCGGTGGCGTTATCGTTGCGCGCTGGGGATCCGGAGCGGTGTTTGTCCTAGCGGCGATCGTGACGGCGGGTTGGTGGTTAATCGCACTCGGCATGCGCGAAGTTCCGGTCACCACCGCCAGCGAGCCGGTGCCGAATTAAGTGCGAAAAATGGATCGAAGCAAACTGTGGTGAGCGATCTGCGAGGAGACAGCGATGGCATCGGTTAACAAAGTGATACTGATCGGAAATCTGGGCCGTGATCCGGAAACGCGCTACACGGCCGACGGCGCGGCCGTTACGAACATCACCATCGCCACTTCGGATCGCTGGAAGGACAAAGCCACCGGCGAGATGAAGGAAGCGACCGAATGGCACAAAGTGGCATTTTTCGGACGACTCGCCGAGATTGCAGGCGAATACCTGAAGAAGGGACGCCCGGTCTACGTCGAAGGCAAGCTGCGCACGCGTAAATGGCAAGACAAGGAAGGACAGGATCGTTACACGACCGAGGTGATTGGGGACAACATGCAGATGCTGGGCTCGCGTGAAGGCATGGGCGGCGGCGCGAGCGGCGACTTTGACGGTAGCGAAGAATCGCGCGCTCCGGCACGCTCGGGGGCTCCTTCAAGCGGCGCCCGGAGCGCCAGCAAGCCAGCGCCAACCGTGGCAGAAATGGATGACGACATTCCGTTCTAGCAGCGATCAGTGATCCGCCGCGACCGAAGGTGTTCCCCCGCTGGCTTTTGTAAAGAGCCGCCCGCGCGGCCGCCCGAAGGGCGGCTCCCTAACTAATCGCGCCGAGTGCACGTGCGACCGCATAGCGGTCGCGTACACGAGGAGCGTCTGCCACATATGGACTTGAGTTTCCTTCCCGAGTGGCCTCCTACTTGGCCCACCGCCGTGGCCGTGGCAGTGCTTGCGTTGTTCGCGGCAGCCGCGGGTGAAGTGGCGGCGCGCTGGCTACGTGTTCCGCGTCTGCTCGGTTACCTGGCGGCGGGCGCGTTGTTCGGCGCTGGCGGCTACATGTTGCAGTTGCTGAAGATCGAAGAGCTGCCGATTCGCACAATGCAGTTTTCGATGAACTTCGCCGCCGCGGTCATTTTGTTCGACGTCGGGCAGCGCGTGTCGTTCGGCTGGGTGCGGCGTAATCCCGCGCTGTTGGTGGCGAGTGTGCTGGAAAGCGGACTGACGTTCGTCGCCGTCTATCTGGTGATGCTGGTGCTCGATATCGCGCCTTTGGCGGCGGCGCTGATCGCAGCGATCAGCATGTCGACTTCGCCGGCGGTGGTTCTTGCCGTCACACAGGAACTGCGCGCGCAGGGCCAGGTGACAGAGCGAACGCTGTTGCTGACGGCGCTGAATTCGATTTACGCAGTGGTGCTGTCGACGTTGCTGCTGGCGTGGGCGCGCGTACAGACACGCGGCGTGCTCGACGACTTCTTGCTGCACCCGGCGTACCTGATTGCGGGCTCGCTGGCACTGGCCGCGGTAGGCGCGCGCGTGTTCTTGTGGGTCGTCGGATTCGTCGGACGCGATCGCGCTGCGCAGATCATGGTGATGCTGGCAGTCGTCTGGATCGTGTTTGCCAGCGCCGTGGCGTTGAAGTTGTCGGCGCTGTTGACGCTGCTCGCGTGCGGCGCGTTCGTTCGTACATTTGACCAGCAGCGTCTGCTGGCAAGGACCGATATCGGATTGGCCTCGGGTGTGGCGCTTGCGCTTTTCTTTGCGCTGTCGGCGGCAGTCATCGACGGCCGCGTGCTGTTTGCCGCGTGGTTGCCGGCCATCGCATTGGTGGTCGTGCGCGCCATTTGCAAGATCGGTGCAGTCAGCGTGCTGGCTCCATCGACCGGCATTACGTGGCGCAAGGGAATGCTGACCGGCATCGGTTTGTTGCCGATGTCGGCGCTGGCGCTGATGCTGACGCAGGAAGTCTCGCAACTGAATCCGCAGCTGGGCGCGCAGACCAACGCCGTGCTGCTGCTGAGTGTCGTGATCCTGCAGGTGGCGGGCGCGCTGGCGCTTGTGTTTGCCTTGCGCTCGAGCGGCGAGGCGCGAGTTGATGGAACCGGAAGATGACTGCGACGCCTTCGACAATCTCTAGAACGATCGGCCAACCGGCCAGCGACGAGCCCAGTGCGCTCGAATTTCAGAAGTCGGCCTTGCTGACCATGGGTGTCGAGCTCGAGCTGCAGCTGATCGATCGCCGCACCGGCGACCTGACGCGCGGTGCGTCGGACTTGATCGCACTGGTGTCGAAGAAGCCATTCCCCGGCGAGGTCAAGCCAGAGATCACCGAGAGCATGCTCGAGATCAGCACGTCGATCCATCGCTCGTTCAAGCCGCTCGCCGCGGAGCTGGTCGCGATGCGCGACAAGCTCGTCGCGGGAGCCGATCGGCTGGATATCGAAGTCGCCGGCGGCGGGGCGCATCCCTTTCAGCGCTGGTACGACCGCCAGATTTACGATCGGCCGCGCTTCCGGCACGTGGCAGGCTTGTACGGCTATCTGGCCAAGCAGTTCACGGTATTCGGGCAGCACGTGCACATCGGCTGCGAGAACGGCACGCAGGCGTTGTGGCTGCTGCATCAGCTTTCTATTTACATCCCGCAGTTCATCGCGCTGGCGGCGGCGAGCCCGTACTTTCAGGGGGTCGACACGGCGTACGACTGCTCGCGGTTGAACAGCGTGTACGCGTTTCCGCTGTCGGGCCGTGCACCGTTCCTGACCGACTGGCCTGCGTTCGAGCGCTTTTTTGGGAAGCTGAAAGCGCTCGGCGTGGTCGAGAGCATGAAGGACTTCTACTGGGATGTGCGGCCCAAGCCCGAGTTCGGAACGATCGAAGTGCGCGTGTGCGATACGCCGTTGACGGTCGAGCGCGCTGCTGTGCTGGCGGCCTACCTACAGGCGATTTGCCGCATGCTGCTCGATCGTCCTGTTGCGCCCGAGAGCGAAGATATCTATCTCACGTACAACTACAACCGATTTCAGGCGTGCCGCTTCGGCCTCGAAGGCCAGGTGATCAACGGCGCCACCGGCGCCAGCCGCGCGTTGCACCAGGAAGTGCTGACCACTCTTGATATGTGCCGACCGTTTGCGAGCGAGCTCGAGTCGACCTATGCGCTGGACGAGATCGAACGCCTGGTGCGCACCAGCGGCAACGATGCGCGCTGGCAGCGCGAGACGTATCAGCGGCGTCATTCGATGGCGGAGCTGCTGCTCGAATCGGCAGATCTTTGGCGTGGCAAGCCCGTCCGCACGAGAGACCTTGTCTACGAACGGGTTCCGACGCTAGTCGGAAAGCAGCGATAACACGATTGAATGCAAGGGCCCGGCGCTGGCGATCAGCGAAGGGTGAGCCAGCGGGTCGCCACCGCCCCATGCGCTAACGATGCCACCGGCGCCTTCGATAACCGGCACGATCGCCGCAACGTCCCAGTAACCCAGTCGGGGGTCGAGCATCAAATCGGCAGCGCCAGTGGCCAGCGCGAAGTAGCCGAAGCAATCGCCCCACGTGCGATACAGCTTGGCGCGCTGGGCGATCTCCTCGATGCGTGCCACCTTCGGCGCCGGCTGTTCGCCCGAGGTCCAGTGCGACGTGGCAAGCACCGTGGCATCCTCGAGCCGATCGCAAAGCCGCACTTGAGCGCGGCGCGCTGAGCCGTCGCTGGCATACAGCGTCGTGCCGCGCTGATGTCCGATCAGTGCGACGCCGGCAGCAGGATGCCCGATGACGCCGAGCACCGGTCGATAGGCATCGCGCTCCCAGCGCTCGAGCGCGATCAACGTGCCGAACAGGAAGCAATGGGTAATGAAAGCGCGCGTGCCATCGATCGGATCGATGACCCAGCGATAGTCGCGGCCCGCTTTGACGCCGTGTTCCTCGCCGACGATCGCGTGGGTCGGATAGCGCCGCTCGATCAAACCGCGCATCTGAGCTTCGGCATTCCGGTCGGCGAGCGTGACCGGGCTGGCGTCGCTCTTCATCGATACCGCCGTGCCGCTGAGAAAGAGCGGGCGAATCGAGGCGAAAGCTATTGCAATCAACTCGTGCATGAACGGCACGAACTCGCGCTCCTCCGCCACCGACAGCGACTCGCTGTAGCGCTGAGCAATCAAGAGAACAGGCAACGCTCGAAGCTCGGGCGTCGTCGCTCTTGCGTGGAGTTGCACTCGCGAAATTGTCTGGCTTTGCCAGCGATTTCACGCCGATTAGCTCGACAAAAGTAGGGCTGCACCTTGTCGAATTTCTTACGCGCGTGCGGGTTTGAACAGGTTTTCGCAGGCAGCGCGATCAGCGCTGTCAGCCGAGGCTGGCACACAGATCGGCACTGCCTTCGCATTCAGCCGCGCCAGCGCCGCGTCGTGGTTGCCGTTCTTGTTCCACGTGTTTAGCCGCCCGCTCATGCGCTCCAGCGTGCGTTTGCTGCGCCCAGAAAACGCGCCGGCATCGGCGCGCAGCTCGCCGACCACGCTCGCTGCCGCTTTTTCGATGTGCGCTGCATCCTGCGGCGCGAGATCGATCAGATAGCGCACGTACGAGGCGCCCCATTCGAGCCGCGTGGCGGGGCCGATCGAGGTTTCGTATCCCTGCCGCGCCCAGTCGATGGCGGCGGCATTGCCGGCCGGCGTATTGCGCTTCTTCGCATTCGATGCAAGGGCCAGCATGTAGTAGTACGGCGAGTGCGAGCGCTTCAGCTCACGCGTCATCAGCGCATCGGACTCGTCGAGCAGGCCCGCACGCGCGAGCATCGAACCGGCGCTGTAGATGACGGCTTGCCGCTCGTTGACGTCGGTTGATTCGCGATCAACGCGCGCGGCCTGCGCGCGCACTTCCTCGATCAACGCCGCGGGCAGCGCGGCGTCCTTGTCGTCGAGCCGTGCGAGGGCGACTTTGCCGCTGGTGGCCCACACGCGGCCGGCGTGGCTTAGCGTGGGGTCGTTCGCGAGCGTATCGAGCGCAGCGGTCCAGGTGTCGAGCAGCTCTGCACGCTGCGTGGATTTCGGGGCGGTAATTGCGCCGACAATGTCATCGCCACTGAAGGCGAGCTGGTCATAGTGTTCGCGCACCAGTTCGGGCCGGGCCAGCATGCTCTTGATGCTCGCCAGCGCGTCGGCCTTGTCGAACGCAGGCTTCGCTTCGCCCTTCGCGGTGGCGATTGCGCTGAGCGCCTGCAATACCAGCCGCGACGAGGACTCGCGCTGGGTGGGTGGGCAGCTGCGCGCGAGTTTGAGTAACGTGCCGGGTAGGTCCCTTTCGGGGACCAGCTGCTCATCATCGGTTCCCCACGAGTAATACGCGAGCAAGCGCCAGTCTGCCTCTGAAAGCGGCTGGCCGGCGAGTGCCGCATCGAGCAGCTGGCGCGCCGAAGAGCCGCCCGCAAGCCCGTACTCCAGCAGCTGCATGTACTTTGCCGGCTCGATCGCGCCTTCAAGCCGGGTGACCTCGCTGCCGTCCGCGGTCAGCAGCACCATCGTCGGGTAACCGCTGACGTTAAAGCGTTTGCCGATCGCCTGACCGCTCGGCGTGTCGCCATCGACATAGACTGGCACGAACGCCTTCGACTTCGCGATGAACTCGTCGCGCGTGAAGATCGTCGACTTGACGTGATTGCACGGTGGGCACCACGCAGCAGTCCAGAACAGGAATATCGGCTTCTTGTCTACCTTCGCGGTTGCGAATGCCGATTCGACATCGGCCGTTGTCTTCGTGTTCACCCAGGCGATGGCGGCCGGCTTCGCCGAAGCAACCTCGGCAGCTTTCGTAGCGGGCTCCGGCGCCCTGGAACACGCGCCAGCAACGACGGCGCACGCAACCGCAAGTAAGCGGATCGTTCTCATTGGTGTTCCTTTACGCGCGTGGCGGGACGCGAGAGGCGCAGTTTATCGCCGCAGCGCCATCGCTTCGGCGAGTGCCAGATAATGGCCGAGCGGAGGCGTTCTGGCGTTCTCGATCTTCGCCTCGTCGTCCCACAGGCGCACGCTGACCGCGCCATCGGCGTGCGGCTGCGCAATGAACCGCTGCGCTTCGGTGTCGGTAAAGATTCCGCCCTGCAGTTCCAGACTGCGCTTCGAGTCGGCCGACAGGTTGGCCCAGTATTGAGCGCCGTTGATCGTCCCGTCGCCTTTGGCGCACAGATACCGCTTCGCATCGACGTGCAACCGGATCGGCTGCAGCACTGCATCATCGAACAATCCGCGCAGGAGTGGCAGCGCGACATACTCGTGCCGGTCGTCGATGCCGCGCAGCGTCGGTGTCTCGCCCTGATCGTTAACCATGTGGCCAAGGTCATGCAGCAGCGCGGCCACGATCAGCGCGGCGGTTGCACCGCTTTGTTCAGCCAACTGCGCGGACTGCAACGCGTGCTGCAGGTGAGTGACCGGTTCGCCCGCATACATGCGGCCGCCTTTGGCGACGAACAGCGGCTCGATGTCTTCCAATGCGAAAGCCATCAGGGAACCTCGTTCGCAGCCGGCCCCTTGGTGTTGAACAAGCCGGGCTGGTCGCCCATTACGCGGGTCTTGGCCAGCACACCGGCGGATTCGAGAATCGGGTACGACACCGAACAGATCAGCGAGTTGATCCGCTTGAAATCCGACAGCAGATCCAGATGCAGCGAGCTGGTCTCGACCGACTGCTGCGTGTTTTCGAACAGCCGGTGCAGATGACGGTCGGCATAGCGCAATTCGAGCTCGCGGAAAGCGACTTTCTCGGCGATCAGTCGTTGCGCGGATTTAAGGTCACCATTTAAGAACACTGCGACAGCCAGCTGCAGATTCGCTGCCATCCGCGCATGCAGATCGCTGATCTCGCTCGTGCCGGCCTGCGAGAACGAAAGCTTGTGCTGGATCTTCCGCTGCGCGATGTCGAGCAGCAGACGCTCGATGATGTCGCCGATGTGTTCAAGATTGATCGTGAACTGGATGATTTCGGTCCAGCGCCGAGCCTCGTTTGCGTCGAGCGCTTCACGGCTGACCTGCGCCAGGTAGCGCTTGATCGCCGAATACAGCCGATCGATCTCGTCGTCCTTGACTCGCAAGGCTTCGACCAGTGACAAATCGTTGGTCTTCAGCACCGTCAGCAGCCCCGTCAGCATTTCATGCACGGTATCGGCCAGGCGAATCGCCTCGCGCGCTGCGTTGCCGAGTGCGAGCGCGGGCGTGTCGAGCGCGACCGGATCGAGATACTTGGGCTGGCCGACCAGCTCCGTGGGACGCGGCGCCGGCAGCCACCGTTCCGCGATCAGAGCGAAGCGCTCGGTGAACTGAATGAACGCAATCGCCAGCACGATGTTGAACAGCAGATGAAACTGCACCACGAGTTGCTCCGGGTCAGCCTGCACCTGCAGCAGATAGGGCGTCACCCAGGGGAGCGCCAGCACGGCCACGGCGACCCCGGCAGCCTTGAACAGGAAGTTGCCCAGCGGGACGCGGCGCGCGACGGCGTCCGCCTTCCAGGTCGTCAGCAATGCGAGTAGCCCGCTGCCGAGGTTGGCGCCTAGCACGATCGGCAGCGCGACTTCTATCGGCACGACGTGAGTCGCCGACAGCGTGGCCACCAGCAGCACGACCGCGAGGCTCGAGTACGACACAACGACCAGCAGCGCGCCGATCAACACGTCGAGCAGCAGGTCGCCGGACAGTTGCGCGAACAACACGCGCATACCAGAACCCTGGGTCAACGGCGCGGTGGCTTCGGTCACCATTTGCAGCGCCAGAATCATCACGCCGAGTCCGAGCACGATCTTGCCGATCTGACCCGCACGCTCATTCTTTTTCGACAGGTAGACGACGACGCCCGCCACGATCAGCAACGGCGCGAGCCACGCCAGGTTCAACGAGAAAAACTGAACCATCAACGCGGTGCCGACATCGGCGCCTAGCATCACTGCAAGCGCTGCGGCCGTGGTGATCATTCCCTGCGAGACGAATGAAGAGGCGAGCAGCGCAGTGGCGGTCGAGCTCTGCAGCAATCCGGTCACTCCGACGCCCGCAGCAAAGCTGGTGCCGCGATTGCCGGCGCTGCGCCGCAGAACCTGCCGCAGGTTCGCCCCGTACACGCGCAAGACGCCGGTGC